>JBAXKB010000040.1:0-9376 GCA_037137575.1 Actinomycetes bacterium | reverse complement strand
CTAGTTCAAGAGACATTGGCGCACGTAACCAAGTAGGCCTGCCCGGTCTTGGCGCATTCTAAAGCGGTGCTGGGCGTACTAATGTTTTCCACAAACCAGAAGTTGCGCGCCTTTGCGCAACGGAATCTGCTTATTCTCGATGAGTGTTATCGCGAAACTATCTCCCCGGACTCAAAAGGTTCGTTTTCAAAACTCGTAATCGCAAGCACCCCCGAACTAGGCCAATCTTTATCATTCGGGTGTGCCTACTTCTACTAAGTTTCTTGGCGCTGGCAGGTCCCTTTGGCCTGGCAGATTTTGCCCATGCGTCTGAGCGCATAAATCAGGGTGAATCGATTAACACAGCAGTTCGTTCTGACGATTCCATTGATGTATCAGGTGACGACGAAGTTGATGCATACCGAGGTACGGGCGGTTTGTTACTTCCATCAAGTTACTCGGGAGGTAGTTCGTCAAAGAAAATAGTTGCGCAGTGTCTCGATTGCCGTTGGCGGTACACGGTTTATTGCCAACAGAGCAGAGGTGGGTTCTGCGCTCACGCTGTTACGACCTGTCCGCATGGCCAAGTTAGATATCGAGTGTGGTTTGGGAAGTCAAACCAGAGCACGAAAGTTGTTGGCACCGTGTGCTGGGGTCTGGCCAAGCCAGCGACTCGTCGAGACATTGAAGCGCAGTTAAGTAACTCGGCACTACGGTATGTGCCAGCACTTGCTCCAGGTGTTGCACCAAAGACAAGTACCTATACGAGTGTGCCAATCATTGTATGGTCAGGCCAGCCATCAGTGTTCAGTCCTAAGCCCATGTATCTTGCAGGACACCAAGTACGGATAAGCGCAACCGCAATGTGGCAGTGGCGCTGGGGAGATGGCACAACCCAATGGACACTCACTCCGGGCGGCTTGTCTCAAAAGCGGAGCCTGTCTCACCAGTATTTAAAGGCAGGAATCTATCAAGTTCAGGTTAGGACCGTGTGGCAGGCCACTTATCTTGTGCCAGGAATCGGCAGTTTTAGAGCGGTGGGGGATCAGATCAGACAAAATGCACAGTTCCCGATAGTGGTCAAAGCAAGTCACGCGGTTTTGGTCGCCCGATAGCGCACTTTTTGCCAGCCTAGCTTTCGGGAATAACTCGAGGGCAGTTATGGCTTACCTGATTGTTCCGATGTCCCTAATTGGGGGTACACTTAGACCACGCACTTTTAGTGTCGCCCGGTCAGGTTTGCGCTTGACACGGGCTCTTGTTATTGGGCAAGTGAAAAGAGGGGCTTCGTGGCAACGGCCAAAAATTCAAAGCCAGTCAAGAAAACTGCGGCAAAACCTGTCAAGAAAACTGCTGCCAAAAAAGCGCCAGCAATTAAAACTCCAGCTAAGAAAGCAGCAACTAAATCTGTGTCTAAAACACCAACTAAGTCCGTAGCAAAACCGTCAGCAAAAGCGCCAGCGAAGAAGAGTGCACCGAAAAAAGAAGTTGCCAAAGTTGCACCAAAAAAAGTTGCGACCAAAGCGCCAGTAAAAGCGCCAGTAAAGAAGGTTGCTCCAGCCAAGCCGGTAAAAAAAGCCGCAGGCAAACTAGGTTCCGCTATTGAGGCAAAAGCTAAGAAGGCGCTCATTGTTGGAGTCGGCGAAGCAGACTTAGACATTGAAGACATTGAAATTGAAATTGAAGAAGTTGAAATCGAACCGGGCGTCGATTTGGCAGCCGCTGCTGTCCTTGAAGTAGAGCTTGGCGCCGAACTAGAAAAAGACCTTTCGGAATTAGACTCCGACGATGTTAAAGCAGCCGTAGCGCCAACTCCAGATGCCATTGTGCTTTCTGATGTTGATGAAGGCGACGAGCCACAACAGACAGTCATGACTGCTGGTGCTACTGCAGATCCAGTTAAGGACTACCTCAAGCAAATTGGTAAAGTTCCGCTGCTTAACGCGGAAGAAGAAGTCGAACTTGCTCAGTATGTAGAAGCGGGCTTGTGGGCGAACAAACTTTATGGCGAAAACGGCGAAAGTTTGAAGCTTGCATCTGGCGTTCGGCCAATTAAATGCACCGAATGTAAAACAGTTGTAAAACGTTATTCAGAGTTCAGTATCAACTACGACGGTGACAAGCAGAAGTATCGGATTTGTAGTTTCTGTCTAGAAGAAATGATTGCGTTTGGCGATAGTAAGAAAGAACATTTGCTAAACGCAAACCTTCGTCTCGTTGTTTCGCTAGCAAAGCGTTACACCGGCCGCGGAATGCTGTTCCTGGATCTAATTCAGGAAGGAAACCTTGGTCTCATTCGTGCAGTTGAAAAATTCGACTACAAAAAGGGTTACAAGTTCTCGACTTACGCCACTTGGTGGATTCGTCAGGCAATTACCCGCGCGATGGCTGACCAGGCCCGAACTATTCGTATCCCGGTTCACATGGTTGAAGTCATTAACAAGTTGGCTCGTGTCCAGCGCCAGATGTTGCAGGACTTGGGCCGCGAACCTACCCCAGAAGAATTAGCCCGCGAACTAGACATGACTCCTGAAAAGGTTGTCGAAGTTCAAAAGTATGGTCGTGAACCAATCTCGCTACATACACCACTTGGTGAAGAGGGCGATAGTGAGTTTGGCGATCTGATCGAAGACTCTGAAGCGATTGTTCCAGCAGATGCTGTGGCATTTCGCCTGTTGCAGGATCAACTTGAAGGTGTACTAGATACGCTGAGCGATCGTGAATCTGGTGTAGTGCGGATGCGTTTTGGCCTAACTGATGGCCAGCCAAAGACCCTTGATGAAATTGGCAAGGTCTACGGCGTAACGCGCGAGCGTATTCGACAGATTGAAAGTAAGACAATGTCGAAGCTTCGCCACCCTTCACGTTCACAGAGTCTGCGCGATTACCTCGATTAATTGATGCGCACTCGTGGTGTGTCAGATGAATGGTGTTCGCATCTATTTGGCAGACTAGGAACAACAAATGCGAATTACTCAGGAGTTTTGGTGCGTAAAAATAGGTTTGCCGTAATTGCTATTTCCATGGCTTTAGTTCTAACCGGCTGCTCAAAGGGCGCTAATACTGCTGGTCCTTCTGCCTCACCGAGTCTGACCAAGCCAGCGCTACCTATTTGGCCAATGACTGGTATTTCATCAAAGAACGCCAGCCAGACTAAACCAGTTCTCGTGATAAAAGTGGAAAACGATCCTGGTGTGCGCCCGCAATCCGGCCTGGATAGTGCGGACATTGTTTTTGAAGAACTAGTCGAGGGCGGCATAACCCGTTTCTGTACCATTTTCCAGTCGAAACTTCCAAAAGAAATTGGGCCTGTTCGCAGTGTCCGCCATGTTGATGCATCTATTGCCGCTCCCGTTGCTGATTACTTTGTATTCTCAGGTGGGGCTCGACCAACTCTGAATTACTTGCGGGGCAACTTGCCAAAAGGGGTAAAGATTTTGACTGAAGGTGCGCCCGGGATGCATCGCACCAACTATCACTACGCACCACATAATCTATTCTTGAATCCGCAAACACTAGTGGCGCAGAGTTCGCATACGAATTCACCGACTAAGGGTATTTTTGCCCGCCCAATTTCAACAGATTGGTCGATGCCAACAATCACTGCGACTCCAAAACCTACAGACGCTCCATCGGCAAGCCCCTCGGCCAAACCAGCCATAGCGATTTACACGCCAGCTAGTGGCGCGCGAGTGGTGTTCAGCAATGGTGAAACCCCAAATTGGACTTGGAGTGCAAAACGTCACGAGTGGGTTCGGTTTGAGGGATCAACGCCGCACACCAGCAAAGATGGTCGTCAGTTAGGTTTCACTAACCTTGTGGCCCTGCATGTGCAGACAGTGGATGCGGGTTATCGCGACCCAGCAGGCAACTTTGTCCCTCGGACAGTTTTCACTGGGACCGGCAAAGGCACAGTCATGATGGATGGCAAAGCGATATCAGTAACTTGGTCAAAGCCAGAACTGGCCTCACTGGTACAACTTAAAGATGTGACTGGGAAAGTTGTCGCATTGAACCCAGGTCGGACTTGGGTTGAACTTGTGCCCAATACCGGCTCGTTTACAGTTGTTAAAGCCAAGACGCCTGCGCCAAAGCCAAGCAGTTCTAAATAGTAATCAGCCAATTAGTTAGATCACTAACGCGCAGGTTCGCACAAGTGTGCGCAAAATCTCGCCTAGCTAAGTGCGCAAGACTCGTCCTGAATGTCTAAGGCAACATCGCGAAGTTTGCCTTCATGTTCGTGGAAGTGATGAGCGCAAAACTGTAGCGCATTACCTTCGCCGAGGTACACCCGGACAAAGGCTTGGGCGCCGCATCGATCGCAACGGTCGGAAACAGTTAGTGGTGTTCGAGTGATAGTTGCATTCATGAGTAGTGCCTTCCCTTCGTAACTACTATGGTTCAATTCTTGCAGTGGGTTGTACCCAAAACCTGCAGAACTAACCATCGTTCACTCTTGGCGTAGTAAAAAGATCCTGAGCGTTTGCGCTGTGCGTGAAATCGAGTGCACAAGCGCACAATCTTTGTGCGTTGCTGGCTTAACTACGGCGTGGATACCCAAGGAAGTGGGCACCCTGATTTAAGGTGGAAGAACCATGAAAACTACCTCTTCCTCGGGAAAATCAAGTAAAAAAGCTGCTACTTCGCCGAGCGATTACTCAGCCGCAAATCTGCTTGTTCTTGAAGGTTTGGACGCGGTCCGTAAGCGCCCAGGAATGTACATTGGCTCAACGGACTCTAGGGGTCTACAGCACTGTCTGTGGGAGATTATTGATAACTCCGTCGATGAAGCACTTGGCGGTCACTGCAATCGCATTGAGATTGTTCTGCATTCGGATACCAGTGCCACAGTGCACGACAATGGTCGTGGCATTCCAGTGGATATAGAGGCCAAAACCAAATTGACTGGCGTGGAAGTTGTTATGACCAAGTTGCATGCCGGTGGCAAATTCGGCGGATCTTCCTACACCGCATCTGGTGGCTTACACGGCGTTGGCGCCAGCGTGGTAAACGCTCTTTCATCGCGGCTTGACGTTGAAGTCGATCGTGGCGGAATTACACATGCCATGTCGTTTCGGCGAGGAGTCCCAGGGTCGTTCGCAAGCCAAGATGACAGTGGAACGTTCAGCAAACAAAGTGGACTAAGGAAAATTGGAAAGCCAGCAAAGAAGACAGCAACTGGAACTCGAATCCGTTTCTGGGCAGACATGCAGATTTTCACGGTTGGCGCGACTTTCGACATTGCCGACATTCACGCACGCGCGCGACAAACTTCTTTCTTAGTGCCGGGTCTACTACTAATCGTGACCGACGAACGTTCCGGTAAGCCTGAGACTGCGCAATTTCAGCACGCTGGCGGCATTTCACAGTTCTGTGAATTCCTTTCAACAGGCAATGCTCTTGGTCCAGTTATGCGTTTGCAGGGCCAGGGCAATTTTCACGAGACCGTTCCAGTGTTGGACGATAACGGACACATGACCTCACAAGAAGTCAGCCGCACAATGGGTGTTGATGTGGCGCTGCTTTGGAACGATGGCTACGACAGCGCAATGCAATCGTTTGTGAACATCATTGCTACTCCTAAAGGCGGCACGCACGTTGCTGGTTTTGAACGCGCGCTGGTCAAAGTGATTAACGAGCAACTCAAAACTAATCGCTTACTTAAAGCAGCTGATGATCAAGTCACCAAGGAAGATGTGCAAGAAGGTTTAACGGCAGTCGTAACGGTTCGGGTGGCTGAACCGCAATTCGAGGGTCAGACTAAAGAAGTGCTTGGCACGCCAGCTGCGACCAAGATTGTTAATACGGTGATTAGTAAGGAACTTGCTGATTGGTTCACGAATCCACCTCGCGGCGCCAAGCCAGTTGCCAAAGTCATCTTGGAAAAGATTTTGCATGCTTCACGGACCCGAATTGCGGCTCGAACACATAGAGATACGCAGCGTCGAAAAACAGCGCTTGAGGCCTCAACATTGCCAGCCAAACTTAAAGATTGTCGAAGTGAAGATAACAATCTCACGGAGTTATTTATTGTCGAAGGGGATAGCGCGTTGGGTACGGCTAAGTCAGCGCGAAATAGTGAGTTCCAAGCGCTGCTGCCAATTCGGGGCAAGATTCTTAATGTACAGAAAGCCTCGCTTGCCGACATGCTCAAGAACTCTGAGTGCGCATCCATTATTCAAGTAATCGGAGGTGGATCAGGTCCATCGTTTGATATCGAAGCCGCCCGCTACGGCAAGATCATTGTCTTAGCGGATGCCGACGTCGATGGCGCGCACATCCGAACATTGCTCCTGACGCTGTTTCATCGGTACTTGAACCCATTGCTGGAATCTGGCCGGGTTTTTGCCGCAGTGCCGCCACTTCATCGCATTGAAGTTGTGGGAAGTGGAAAGAAATCCGGCGAAGTCATTTATACCTACAGCGACGAGCAGATGCGTAAGACCCTTGCCGACCTTGACAAGGAAGGTCGTCGTTGGAAAGAACCAATCCAGCGTTACAAGGGTTTGGGCGAGATGGATGCGAGTCAGCTGCGCGAAACGACTATGGACCCAACTAAGCGCACATTGCGTCGGATAACGATGCAGGATGTCGTGGCGGCCAAGAGTGTATTTGAACTTCTGATGGGCAATGAAGTGGCGCCACGTAAAGAATTTATCGTTGAAGGCGCGGCAGCTTTAGATCGCACCCGTATCGATGCTTAACTGCAGAGTTTGCAAAGCTGTTGTTTTAGATATCGATGGGGTTTAATTTACCCGTGTGCACATCGTAAATCGCTCCAGCAACAGTGACACCTTTAGCTAAAAGCGGGTAAGTGCGAATTCGCTCAACATCTTGTGTGAGGGCGGCCAACTGATCGGAAACCGTGCGAATTTCAACAGAGCGAGTATCCACTCCGTAGGTATTCAAGATTTCATTATGAATTTCCAGTTCGGTTGCTGAAGCCATTTTGCATTCAGTATGAGGCATGACCAAAACGCGCTCAACGCCAAGTAGAAAACTAGCCAGCATCAAAGTACGTAAAACGTCGTCGGTTACGCGTGCGCCCGCATTACGCAGAATCTTCACATCTCCTGGGTTCATGCCCACAATTTCCAACGGGCTAATCCGTGAATCCATGCAGGTAATAATTGCCAGTTTCTGGGCTGCGATTCCAGTTAGATGCTGATCAGCAAAATCGGCTGCGAACGTCTCGTTGTTGGCTAATAGGTCGTCAAACTCTTGGTGCGGAAATTGGTTGGTCATGTTTATTCAGCCGATCCAGTTGAATGTCCAGGGAAAATACCTTGACTGTCATCGATGTACGGTGTGGCATTGTTAACCGCTAATCCTGCTTCGCCGAAGCCGACACTGATGAGCGCAACTTTTCCTTTGTACGTTGTAATGTCGCCAGCTGCATAAATGCGGGGCAGATTGGTCGCCATTGTGGTGTCCACAACTATCCGTCGCTTTTCCAGCTCTAGTCCCCATTCAGAGATAGGACCAATGTTTGCGATAAAGCCAAGAGCAGCAACAATAGTGTCGGCTGGTAAGTGCGTTTCTTCGCCAGTTTCTTTGGCAGCCAAAGTTACTCCAGTTACATAGTCTGTGCCGGCGACTGCTGTTACTTCACTATTCGTAATAATCGTTACGCCAAGAGCTTTTACCTGATTGACTGTTGCGGCATGTGCGCGGAAAGTGTCGCGGCGATGCACTATTGCAATGGACTTAGCGATTCCGTGCAGGGATAGTGCCCAGTCAAATGCTGAGTCGCCGCCACCAACAATTACAACATCCTTATCGCGGTGCTCTTCTAGTCGAGGGACGAAGTACACCAGCCCGCGGCCAGCAAATTCACTGCCAGTTGGTAGTTCACGCGGAGTAAATGAACCAATTCCACCGGTGATAACGACAGTCTTAGCCGTGATTTCGGTCCCTTTATCCGTTACTACAGTTACTGGACCTTCTTCGGATGTGGCAAGTGATTCAGCACGTTCGCCCAATACATAGGTCGGCTTGAACTGATTGGCTTGTTCAAGCAGGCCGTTTACTAAATCACGTCCCTTGACTTTGGCAAAACCAGCGATGTCGTAAATATCTTTTTCGGGATACATCGCTGTTATCTGGCCACCAGGTTCGGCCAAAACGTCTAGTACAACAACGGAAAATCCACGGAAACCTGCGTAGTAGGCAGCGTATAAACCTGAAGGGCCTGCACCGATAACGAGCATGTCGCAATTAATCACATCTCCTAGATTACTAGGGATTTGGGCAGCGGCGAATTGGCGAGTACCGCAAACTTAGGGTTTTGGGGTCGGATTAGGGGTTGGAGAAGGTGACGGTGTAATAACGGGCTTTGGTGTTTGCGACCATGTGCCTTGCGCTAGCGCCATCAAATCAAAAATTGAACCATTGAAAACGTTCATATCTAGATGTCTGCGCGACTGTGCGACAAAAGTTGAACAGTAGTTCGTCCCGGCCGGACATGGCGCCCCACCGGACGGGGACCAAGGAATGCCGTAAAGTTCACGATCCCCGCGAGATGTGTATTGCCAGAAACTCCAAGTTGCAGTGCAGTCCGGCAATGTCCAGGCCGTTTGGAAGCAGCCCGGACTGTTATCGAGGTGGCCCGGGACAACGTTGGGATTGGCTGGGTTACCTGGGTGCGCTAGCCATAACGCTGATTGCCTTAAGTAATCGTTAGTTGCGCTGTCTTTAGAAAATTTGCGCGATAGGAAATAGCGGTACGAGTAAACAATGGAGCGACGCCCGGTGGCTGCGTACATCTGATCAAGCCATGTCTTAGTCCACAATGTGATACTTGCAGATGTTGCAGTACGCGGGGCAGATTCGATATCGAGCACGTATGGCAATGTGTAGCCGCCATAGCCACCAAGTTCAGCAAGTCGGGCTAAGGCCTGCGCAGCCTGCTTCTTTGCGCTAGCAATCAAAACTTGGGAGCTGTTGGATGCCGGAACACGCCCAAAGTGGTAGTAGCCAACGTACATGCCAGCTGCTTTAACTGAAGCGGAATCAGTATTGGCTAAGGGCCGAGTAATTTTGTCGTCTGACAGATTTCCGTCGCTGCCTTTTATGAAGACAAAAGCGATGCCCGCTTGTGCCATTCGCTTGAAATTAATCGGCAAAATTGTATGCTGCCAACGCGAGATATCAACACCAGCAATGCGACCGCCTGGGCCAGCAACTTTAATGTTTGGCAGCGAAGCAACTCGGATTCCAAAATGCGCGGAATTAGTCTTGCCATATGCCGCGCGCAAAACCAGGTAGCCCAGGGTTGGAGGTGCTACTAATGAGATACCCCATCTACCTGACCGGGTAACTTTTGTGGTCGCAATCATGACCCAGTTGCCGTTAATTTTCTGCTGGATTCGAACCGGTATCGCAGTTGGTGAAGCAG
>JBAXKB010000039.1:0-9950 GCA_037137575.1 Actinomycetes bacterium | reverse complement strand
GCCCAAAGTTTCATGTACCGCGCGCCACACAACTTGAGTGTCTTCGCCTTCAGCAATTGCTTGATCCACAGTCCGGTAATTTAAAGCTGCTACGCGAAAGTCGGCAGCCCAAGAACGGGCGTAGGCCGCGCCAAGAGCTTGTTCCATCCGTTGCCAGAAATCGGTGAGTCGCATAAATAGAGATGCTAGTGCCAAAGAGCGCTAGTGGCAGATTTGGTGCCAAGACAAACGCTGGCAGACTACTTAACTAAGTGATGCAGTGCTGAAATCAAAGCCAGTCTCGCACCTAGCAACTTCAACAGCCGCATCGGCGAGAAGCACGCTTAGCGGGATATTTAGAGAACGACAAATAGAGGCAAGCAATTCACTGGAAGCTTCTTTTTGTCCACGTTCAACTTCACTGAGATACCCCAAGGAAACTTGGGCCACACGAGAAACTTCGCGCAATGTGCGATGTTGTTCGGTGCGATGACGACGCAGCTGCTCGCCAATAATCTTGCGCAGAACAATGGCCTTGATAGGAGTGCCGGGCGCCACAGTTGGCGTTGGCGCGCTGCGATAGACAGTTGGCGCGGGAATTTTGCTGGTCAGAGTTATTGGGCTTGTGAGAACTTTTGAGGCAGTTTCTGTTTTCATAACACTATTCATAACACAAGGCACTGACGTTGTATTCCGCAGTACATTACAACTTGGTTAAATTTTGGCCAGAATTCTGGAAATCTTCGATATTCAAGCCATGCACCAGCTATTTCGGGATCGCGGCCAAAAGTAACTTGAGTGCTGCCACAACACTTTGCTCTCGGATGTCCGCACGCGCAGCAACCGGATCGCCATGATTTGAAGTTAGTTCCAGATGCTCCACTGAGCTCAGAACCTCGAACCCATCGCGTCCCCGTCGGAACACAGCAATAAAAACCGTGCCAACTGGATTGTCATCCGCAGCGTCAGGGCCCGCCACCCCAGTAGTTGCCACCCCGAAGTCTGAGTTCAACAAATAAGCAGCATTAACAGCCATCGCAGCAACGACTTCAGAGCTCACTGCCCCATGGCTGAGTGTGAGTTTTGGAATGTCCAGCAAACTCACTTTTAAGTCGGTGGCGTATGGAATAACCCCACCTCGATACACCTGAGAAGAACCAGGCACAGCGGTTAGAGCTGCGCCAACTAGGCCACCAGTTAAAGATTCGGCCGTGGCAACTGTGCGAGCGCCAAGTGCTTGGACAATCTGCAGTGCTAATTCGTAAGTATCAGACATTTACTCACTCACCGAAATTTCGATTTTGGGATCAGGCAATCGGTATGCACGTAAAACGTAATCAATGCCCGTGATCACTGTCAGAATTACTGCGCAGTACATCGCCACCAAAGCCACCTGATCCACCCAACCATCAAGCGGCACTAAGTAGGCAAGGATGGCAACAATCTGGCTAATAGTCTTGGCTTTACCACCACGGCTAGCTGGAATTACGCCACGGTTAATAACTTTGAAGCGAAGTAATGTAATCGCGATTTCACGAATCAGAATAATCGTTGTGAACCACCATGAAACCGTGTGTTCGACTGAAAGTGCGATAAGAGCTGTTCCGATTAAAAGTTTGTCGGCAATCGGGTCGGCAATCTTGCCCACATTGGTAATCAGTTTGTATTTGCGAGCTAGGTATCCGTCGATGAAATCTGTTAAGGCTGCGAAACCAAATACTGCAGTTGCCCACCAGCGAATCTCGTCGGAGGTTTGTGATTGCGGCAATAAAAAAGCAAAAACCGGCACCAGCAACAAACGCACGAAAGTGAGAATGTTTGGCAGATTCAGAATAGGGACATCATTTTCAGTGTCACCAACATAGTCCGGTTTAGCAGGTTGCATCATTAATTCTTCCCCGCTGGGCAATTAATGAGTTTCACACTAATTAGTCTATTCACCGCGAAGCATTGCGATGGTGCCTGGCAAATCTTCTGCCGTAATCAACACCTCACGCGCTTTTGAACCCTCTGATGGGCCCACAATTGCGCGAGACTCCATTAGGTCCATTAACCGACCCGCTTTAGCAAAGCCGATGCGAAGTTTGCGCTGCAACATTGAGGTGGAGCCAAACTGAGTTGAAACCACAAGCTCAACAGCCTGCACCAATTCGTCTAAGTCGCCGCCGATATCGCCATCTACTTCCTTGCGGACATTGGCAGGCACTGTGACGTCGTCACGGTACTGCGGATCCATCTGGTTTTTGCAATGAGCAACAATCGCACGAATCTCCTGCTCATTAACCCAAGAGCCTTGAACGCGAATCGGCTTACTACTTCCCATTGGGAGCAACAGCCCATCACCTTGGCCGACCAGCTTTTCAGCACCTGGTTGATCCAGAATAACTCGGCTATCACCCAAACTCGAGGTAGCAAAAGCCAAACGGCTAGGTACGTTTGCTTTGATCAAACCCGTTACAACATCCACACTTGGCCGCTGTGTTGCCAACACAAGGTGAATACCAGCTGCGCGAGCTAGCTGAGTAATACGCACAATTGAATCTTCAACATCACGAGGCGCAACCATCATTAGGTCGGCTAACTCATCTACGACCACTAACAAGTATGGGTACGGGCGTAAAACGCGCTCGCTACCTGGCGGCGGTGTTACTTTGCCGGACTTAACTGCTTTATTGAAATCATCGAGGTGGCGGAATCCGTAAGCGGCTAGATCGTCATAGCGCGCTTCCATTTCTTTAACTACCCACGCCAACGCATCCGCAGCTTTTTTAGGATGAGTAATGATTGGCGTGATCAGATGCGGGATGCCTTCGTAAGCCGTTAGTTCAACGCGCTTTGGGTCAATCAAAATCATGCGCACTTCTTCGGGTGTTGCCCGCATCAAAATCGAAGTAATCAGAGTGTTCATGCAGCCCGATTTACCCGCGCCAGTTGCGCCAGCAACCAAAAGGTGCGGCATTTTTGCCAAGTTGGCCACAATGTAGCGACCTTCAACATCTTTGCCCATACCGACCAGCATTGGATGAGTATCCGCGTGCGCTTCATTGCTGCGCAGAACATCGCCAAGGCTAACTATTTCTCGATCGGTATTTGGAATTTCAATGCCTATTGCGCTCTTGCCCGGAATTGGCGAGAGAATGCGAACATCGGCACTAGCCACCGCGTACGCGATGTTTTTACTTAATGCAGTGACTCGTTCAACTTTCACTTTAGGACCGAGTTCAATTTCATAACGCGTTACTGTTGGGCCGCGGTGGAAGCCTGTAATCTTTGCATCGATATCAAACTGTTCCATTACCTGAGTTAGCGCTTCAATTACCGCGTCATTGGCTTTGGTGCGCTCTTTATGTACGGCGCCAGGCTTCAACATTGCTTCGCTTGGCAGTATGTATTTTGAGTTACTTACAGTCTTTGCTGGTCTGGCCACTGGAGCAACAACAGAGTCATGCATTGGCACTATCGGGGTACGACCCGGCACGGGAATAACAACAGTTTCTTGCGTAGCCAGATCGACTGGCTCTG
This sequence comes from Actinomycetes bacterium, assembly GCA_037137575.1. Classification (GTDB taxonomy): domain Bacteria; phylum Actinomycetota; class Actinomycetes; order S36-B12; family UBA5976; genus UBA5976. The sequence continues at coordinate 6,449 of JBAXKB010000039.1, read as the reverse complement.
CTACTTCAATAGCTTCTGTTGGTACATCAAGCGTTTGTACTTCAACCAATGGTGTTTCAAATGGAATATCACCATCGAGTGGACCGATTGCAAGTGCAGGATCAATTGGAGTTGCCTGTGTGCGATTACGTATACGCTGCAACCAAGATTGTTTCGGTGCGCTTTCTTCATTAGTTCCTGCTTGCGCAGCTGCAATGTCGTCGATGTTTGGATGAACCGATGCATCATGCGCAGTAAATTCAACTACCTTGCCGCGTAGAGACTTAAGTTTTTCGGCGATGGTGTTTACCGGAGTTGAAGTAATAATCAACACAGAGAAGAACAACATAATCACGAGCAAAATTGCGGTTACTGCCACGCCCACTGCGCTAACGAACGGAGCGGTGAAAATCCAACCAGTCCAACCAGCAGCTTGGCGCATAGCTTGCGCCCCACTAGTTGGCGATGGATTGCCGCGCTGCAGATGAGTAAGACCCATTGCAGTGAGAACAAATAACGACCAACCGATACCGAGTCGACCTTTGCGCTGCGAAGGCGCATCTGGATGACGAAGAATCTGAATTGCTATCGCTGTTAAGCCAATTGGCGCTACGTAACTGAAAATACCCACGCCGCCGACCACAACAGAAGTTACAACGCCAGCTAGTAACCCTGCGGTATGAAACCAAACAACTGCCCCAACGATTACGGCACTGCCTAGAAAACCAAGGCCGAGTCCGTCTTTGCGATGATCTGGATTAATGTCCCGCGCGCTTCTACCCACTCCACGGGCCACTGCCCCAACTATGTGTGCCAGCCCGAGCCAAATAGCAGTTATTAACTTGGCAAACCCCGTCGTTAATTTGGCTACCGGTGAATGTTGCACCGTTTTGCTGGGACGTTTTGAACTCGAACGAGCCGAACCCTTAGGGTTTGCGGGTCGCGATTTTGTACTAGACGGGGAAGCCATAACGTCAAATATATTGGAAATCCCACCAGTAACACGGGTAACACGAGTTTCGGGCGTTTCGGGCGTGTCGCAATGAATTACGAGGCGTTAACCCTCGATTACTACCGGAACGATCATTGGCCGACGGCGATGTTTATCCCCGACCCATTTGCCCACAACACGGCGCACTAATTGGGCCAATTGATGGGTGTCAGTAACGCCATCAGCTAGTGCACTTTCGAGCACTTGGCGAACCTTAGGCAAGATTTCATCAAATACTGACTGGTCTTCACCAAAGCCACGCGCATGAATCTGTGGGCTACCGATAACCACGCTGTTCACAATATCGACCGCGGTAACGATGGAGATAAATCCTTCTTCACCAAGCACCCTGCGGTCTTTAAGTAGTGACTCGGTTACATCGCCCACACTCGAGCCATCCACATACACGTAGCCGCATGGAACTGCGCCAACAATAGTGGCGCGACCATCTCTGAGATCTACTACAACTCCATCTTCAGCAAGCATGATGCGATCGGGTGAAACCCCAGTTTTAGCAGCTAGAGCCGCATTGGCTCGCAAGTGTCGCCACTCGCCGTGCATCGGCATTACATTCTTGGGCTTAACGATGTTGTAGCAATACAAAAGTTCGCCAGCAGCCGCGTGTCCAGATACGTGCACGAGCGCGTTACCTTTGTGCACAATCCGAGCACCTTGACGAGTTAGCTCGTTGATAATTCGGTTGACTGAATTTTCATTTCCAGGAATTAAAGATGATGCCAAAATTACGGTGTCGTTTTCACCAATCGAAATCTCATGATCGCGGTTAGCAATGCGAGATAAGACTGCCATCGGCTCACCTTGCGAACCTGTGCAGATCAATACAGTTTCGTCATCGGGGCGCTTGGTTATCTCGCTGCTAGCGATAACAGTGTCACCCGAAATGTGCAGGTAGCCCAGATCGCGCGCTACAGCCATGTTGCGAACCATCGATCGGCCCACGAATGCGACTTTACGATTATGCGATGTAGCCACATCAATAATCTGCTGAACCCGGTGTACATGCGAGGCAAACGAGGCAACAATCACGCGACCGCGAGCGTTGCCAATCACTTTGTCCAGCGTAGGAATAATGTCGCGCTCGGTAGTTACAAAACCTGGAACTTCAGCATTTGTGGAATCAACCATAAATAAGTCCACACCTTCATCGCCAAGGCGCGCGAACGCATTTAAGTCGGTAACTCGACCGTCAAGTGGAAGTTGATCTAACTTAAAATCGCCGGTCATCAAAATGCGACCTGCCGGCGTGGTGATACTTACTGCTAACGCATCGGGAATTGAATGATTAACCGCAACGAACTCTAAATTGAACGGGCCAATCTGTTCAATTTGCCCTTCTTTGACTGCGTAGGTAATGGGGTTGATGCGATGTTCTTTCAACTTCGCTTCAATGAACGCAAGTGTTAGTTGTGAGCCGATGAGTGGAATATCTTGACGCTCGCGCAAAAGGTATGGGACTGCCCCAATGTGATCTTCGTGGCCGTGCGTAAGTATGACTGCTTCAACATCATCGAGACGATCACGGATGTAATCAAAGTCAGGCAAAATCAAATCGATACCGGGCTGAGACTCTTCTGGGAAAAGTACGCCGCAATCAACAATTAATAGCCGACCACGATATTCCAGAACTGTCATGTTACGGCCGATTTCGCCAATGCCACCGAGGGCAACAATGCGAACGGCGTCGTCGGCTAGTGGCGGTGGCGCAGGTAACTCAGGATGCGCGTGGGTCACAGGTTGATCCCGCCAGCGATTAATTCTTCACGAAGTTTCACTCGTTGCTCTGGTGTAGCCGGAACTAGTGGCAGTCGAAGTGCGCCACCGCCAGCACGTCCCAACATTTCAAGCGCCGCTTTAGTTGCGATAGCGCCCTGCATCCGAGTCATAACACCTTCGGTTACTGGAATAAGGGTTTCGGTGATTGCGCGAGCAGTCGCTAAATCGTTCGCTGCAACTGCTTCAACAACTTTGCGATGACGATCTGCAACCAAGTGGCCGGTCACACTTACAACACCAACTGCGCCAAGTGCTAACAGCGGCAACGTCAACCCATCGTCTCCTGAATAATAGGCAAGATTACAGCGAGACATAACCTGTGAGGCAGCAAACGGATCAGCTTTAGCATCCTTATTCGCCAGGATTCGTGGATGTTCGGAGAGTTTAATTAGTGTCTCTGTTTCGATAGCAATTCCGGCTCGTCCAGGAATGTCGTAAACCATAACCGGTAATTCGGATGCATCGGCTACGGCATGGAAATGGGCCAGCACACCCGCCTGCGGTGGCTTGTTGTAATACGGCGTGACAATCAGCAAACCATGAGCGCCAGCATTTGCTGCTTGCTTAGCGAGCTCTACCGAATGCAGTGTGTCGTTGTTACCAGCACCGGCAATAACTCGCGCGCGATTACCAACTGCGGCCACAACCACTTTAATGAGTTCAACTTTTTCTTCGTCTGCCGTGGTGGCTGACTCGCCTGTTGTGCCATTTATAACGAGCCCGTCGTTGCCTAGATCAACCAAGTCATTCGCCAACTGAGCTGCCGCATCAAAGTCGATGGAACTGCCGTCGTGCGTAAATGGGGTGACCATTGCGGTTAACACTGTGCCAAAAGCATCACGTGCTTGCATGCGTGTACCTCTCTATGGAGCCACTCGCCCATTAGCCACGAAGGACGCATGAGTTAATGGCATAATTCGAGCAAATTCTTCTTCGTATTTTTCAGCAACCATTTCGATTTCGCGCTGTGGGAAAGATGGGAAATGCGAGCCTTCAACTTTGCGACGAAGGCTTAAAAAGTTCATCATTGCCCGAGCGTTCATGGTTACATAAGCCGATGAGTAGATAGTCACTGGCAAAACAATGCGAGCCACTTCCCGAGCTATACCTGCATCAAGCATCTTTTGGTAGGAATCGTAGGCAACCGCGCATGCATGCTTGGTCTCTTGCGTAACTACATCGAATTGCTCGGACGTGCCCTCAACAAACTCGTAAGCACCGGCTTTACCGATCTGGACTAAGCGACGCTCTGGACCAGGCACATAGAAAATGGGGTCAAGTACTTTGTATCGTCCTGATTCTTCGTTGTAACTAGCCATGCGATGACGGAAATGTTCCCGCCACATGAAAATTGGTGCCTGCACGAAGAACGTGAAATTTGAGTGCTCGAATGGGCTACCGTGTCGGTCGCGCATGAGGTAGTTGATAAGCCCAGCTGACGCATCGGTAGTACCGACATCCTCAAGGGACTGATCGCCTTTAGTGGAGACTCGTGCGGCCCAAATTACGTCTGCATCGCTAGCTGAATGCTTAACTAATTCAACGATGACGTCGCTACGGAAACTGATTTCATTTGACACACTCCAAGACTATCGGTGCGTCGTTCGCAAACCACTTAGTGGTTGCCTGTGTTGCTCAGAAACTTAAACCTTGGCAGGTTCAGCAGGTTCCGTTGATGCCACTACAGCCGCCGTCGGCGCGGCTGGTTTTGACAGGAACAAAGCCAGTACAACAACGATGTATGAGAACCAGGCGACGGCCTGAAGCGCTGTAGTTTTTGCACTTAGGTTGAATAACCCAGCCATCACAGTGGCGATTACAGATCCTTGCGGTAGTTGCGCGCTCAGGTTCAGAACAACATTTTCGTAACCGGGTAGCCAGCCAATTTCTTGAAATTCGGCAATACCGTAAGACAAAACTCCTGCTGCGACAATCGTCAGGAGAACGCCAGTAACTTTGAAGAACGTAGACAGATTCAGTTTGATAGTTGAACGGTAAAAAGCAACACCAAGAACAACTGCAGTGACTAAACCTAAAATCAAGCCAGCTAGTGAAACTAATTCATTACCATTTGCATGCGCCGCTGCCCAGAAAAATACTGCGGTTTCTGCGCCTTCACGGGCAACAGCAGCAAAGGCCATTAGGGCCACAGCCAGACCACTACCGGCTACAGCTGCCACATCTAAACGGTTACGCAAATCGCCCGACATCGTGCGAGCAGACTTTTTCATCCAGAAGATCATCCAAGTTACAAACCCAATCGCGAGAATGGAGATTGAGCCAGCAAAAACAGGCTCCACTTTGGCACTGAGTGACTGTTCGATTACTTGAAGAACCGTGCCAATGGTGGCACTGAAAATTACGGCGCTGGATACACCATAAGTTACAAATCGAATGTATTGTTTGCGCTCGGTCCGGACTAAATAAGTTACCAAAATGCTAACGACCAAGGCGGCCTCTAGGCCTTCGCGCAATCCAATTAGGAAATTACCGAGCATGTGTTTAAACCCACCAATTCATCCGGCCGCTAATTACGCAACCATTTAGTTTCGTAATTAGCATAACCCGTTACGCGGTAAAGGGCAATCTGGACCTACCACTTGGAAAATCTCTAACCGAACCGGTGCAGCGACTCAATTGCTGCCACTTAATTACGGGTTTACTGTTCCGTAGCCCGCATAAGTTGAGTAACGAATCCAGTCCACACTCATCTTGGCGGTAGTGCCATTTGGCTGGCCACTGGCATTCGGATCGACTGCATTGTTCAATATCAAGAAAAACGGCTTGTTGAATGGCCAAACTCCATTGGAATTAAACGAGTTAAAAGCTATGCCACCACTGGACTGCGTTACAAAGGTACCGTTAAAGGTATTTCGCACAATTTCTTGGCCATCAACTGTAAAAGCAATCATGTTGGGCTTCCAGAGCATGCCAAACGTGTGGTAACCGGAAGATGGGTTATCCAAATTCGAAGCCGCAGTGAGTCCCCCACCGCCGTTCCATGGTGTGGAAGTGTTAATCACATTGGCATGAATGGTTGATCGATAGTCAGTGTTTCCCCATAGCCCTTCAGCGATGTCTATTTCGCCCGACATTGGCCAACCCGTTGTGCCAAAGCTTTGATTCGGTGGCGAATAGTTCGAGCCGAGCATCCAGAACGCTGGCCAGTTAAATGAACCAGTCGGCATTTTAATTCGGGCCTCGATTTTGCCGTACCTGAAGTTCACTTTGCCTTGTGTCCAATAGCGAGCACTTGTCCACTGTCCGCCCGACTTCGTGGTGGTGATCACCATGTTGCCCTTGCCATCAGTTGCGGCCGCTTCAGGAAGATTCCATTCAAGTTCACCAGTTCCAAAGCGCCAGAGGCCAAGTTGTTCGTTGCCATCGCCCCGTAGCGATGTCCAATTTGAATCTGAAGGTTGGCTCCCAGCCGATCCATTAAACTCTTCGCTCCATAGCATTTGGCTAGTCGGTTTCGGCGCTGGAGCTTTGCCGATGTAACGCCAAACCAACTTCTTACCTAATTTGCGGCACTGGTAAATACTACGAGTTGCCGTGGTGACTTTCTGATTAAGTTTTGTGCACTTAGCGCCACTTTTTACCGTTGTGCTGGCGTTGGAAGTTTGAGTGAGAAGAGAACAAAGAATAGCCAGACTTATAAACAAAAATACGGGTCGCTTCATTT
>JBAXKB010000038.1:0-10197 GCA_037137575.1 Actinomycetes bacterium | reverse complement strand
AACTTTGCAGCAGAGAGCACTACCAACAAAACAGTTGTGCTTGCGATGACGGCCAGTGAACGGGATTCGCCGTTTTGCGTCCAGTTCATACCTTGTAATAGTGGCAGGTAGTCGCCGATTTTTTCCCACTTAGAGGTAAGTAATCCACGAACAAGGTTCTCAAGAATTGCTGCCCACACCACTACCCCAGCAATGCCAGCTGCCATGTTGCGGGTGAATATCACAACCGCGGCCACAATTAGCCCCCACAAAATGGTGAACGCTAGATGACGAAATGAAGTCTCGGTGCCAAGTTCTGTGCTACCAAGCGCTACTCGGACAACGTAGATAACCCGAATCCCCAACATGGCAATCAATACTGCAATCACTGAAATTACAGTTGGCACCAGTGTTTTTGCTACAAACACTCTGATGCGAATTGGGTACGCGCTTAGCGTGAGTCGCATTGTGCCATCTCGGAATTCATGACCAAAGGCTTGAGCGAATGGAATCGTTATGAAGACAATGCTGAGTGGAGTAAAGCTGTTATTTATTATCTCCGGCAAAGTGAAATAGGTTGCTGACCCTTCACTATTGAAGGTAGCGCCATCATTGTTCGTTGCGAAGTAAGCAGCTACCCACGACAAAGCGATACCGATGAATGGAAAAATCCAGGTTGACTTCAGCGTGCGCGCGCGAATGATTTCGTATTTGATTATCCGATTCATGATTGCACGCCTGTCTGATAATCCTGTTGGTCTGCAGTTAACTCAAGGAATGCTGTCTCTAGTGATACTTGGCGGGACACCAATTCCAGAACCGGCACGTTAGCTTGAAATGCGATCTGTCCCACTTGTTCGGCCGACGCATCCTTAACTGACAACGCATTTACTTCAACCGACGTTGCGGCTAATCCTGAAGCAGTTAATGCATTGTGTAATTTTGTGATTTCGTCTTGTGATGTGCGGACCAAAACATCATTGCCCTTACTTCTTGCAACAAAACTAGACATTGGTTCGTCGGAGATGAGTTTGCCTTTGGCGATAACAACCAAGTGGTCGGCCATGAGTTCCATCTCGGAGAGCAAATGACTGGAAACAAAAACTGTATTTCCCTTAGCCGCATAATCTTTTAGGAAGTCACGAAGCCAATGAATAGATTGTGGATCTAAGCCATTCGCAGGTTCGTCCAACATAAGGTGACGAGGCTCAGTCAGAATTGCTCCTGCGAGTCCTAGGCGCTGGCCCATACCAAGCGAAAAACCTTTGGGTGAACTTTTAGCAACACTCTCAAGCCCCATGATGCTAATCACTTCACCAATGCGCTTGCGAGAAACACGTGCCTCTGTTGCCAACATTTTTAGATGATTAACAGCTGAACGCTTTGGATGAAAATACTTTGCGTCAAGATGCGCGCCAACAATGCGGGTGACTTCTTTATGTGCAGTTAGCGGTTTACCGTCGTACAAAGTATTGCCAGATCCGAAATCCAGGCCCAACATAAGACGCATAGTGGTTGACTTGCCAGATCCGTTTGGACCTAGAAAGCCCACTACCTGACCTTCGGGCAAAGTGAATGAAACATCGTTTACAGCATGCGTGTTGCGATACTTCTTATTAAGTTCGTGAACTTCAATCATCAAACCATCCTTGTTAAGACCGAGTTTAGCGATTTAGGTTGCACAAACTACCCATATTGGTTTTCAAAGCTCAACGAAGTGCAAGCGCGTAAATTTGGGTACTAATAGCCGATGGATTTGCAGTTTGATTCGTGTGGCAAAAGTGGTCGCAAACTTACGCGCCAAGTTTTCCCGTCGGAGTTCCATAATGTTTCGTTATTTATTTCGCTAGCCATATTTGTAATTTTTGCGGAATCAGCCTTCGATAAAACGGCGCAGGTTGTTTCTGTGGTAATTACAGAGCCCACCCAATCTTGAGTGTTAGTAAACTCTGTTGCTTCGCCCTGACTAATTTGGTACGCATACCGAGCTGGCGTCCAGGTCGTTGGCATGCTCTTAGTCCAGATGTATTTATTAGAAAAACTTTGTATCTGCCCAAGGACTGCCGAAGCTTTCTTGCGGTACTTTGCTTGCTGTTTTGAAATGCCAGATCCACTCATGCCAAGTGCGTAAATAGAAACCTGCGACGAACGCTTCTGCGCAGAGAGCTGGGTTAAAACTTCTGTGTTGGGTACATCTGCGACATTTGGATATCCCCAGTCGAATTTTGGATCCGTTAATTTACTGGCGTCAAGCGCGCCGAGAATTCTTTTCAAATCCCCATTTACGAACTTCGTTTTAAAAGATGGCAAAGACGGATACGGATATTGGAGCGTAGTCACGTCGGTTGTACTGATCATGCGCCCGTCACTATAAATGACGAAGTTTGGCACTCGAGTGAACTGGTAGGAAGGCATGACGAACCCGCCAGTTGTCTTAGCCATTGCAACGACATAGGTGCTCGGCTTGCTAGCTGAAGTTTGCGTGAAGGCGAATGTGCCTAAAAACAATGATGCGCTCACTAAGACGCAAATATTTCGAATCTTCACAACTGCCTCCATCAGGAAATCAGATCTACGTCCGATACCTGAATTGTAATCAGTGGATTGCTCTTGGAACTGCTAATTGTCTCGAGAGATGCCTAAGAACCATTAAATTTGGTGCGGTTTAACGGCTGCCCAGGCAGATTGGGCGGCTAAAACCTGTTCAGCATTAGCTAGTTGCTTGCGAACAGATGCCGGGGCTGTGCCATTAGCCGTGGTACGAGACGCAAGGGATCCAGCAACTGTGAGTACCGAGCGAACTTCAGAGGTCAATGCAGGATCGATTTCACTGAACTGCTCATTAGATAACTCATCGAGTTCAATACCCGCTGCTTCAGCCACCTTCACACACGCGCCAGCAACCTCGTGGGCTTGATTGAACGCAACTCCCTGTTGCACCAGCCACTCAGCGATGTCTGTAGCCAGTGCAAAGCCTTGCGGCGCGCTTTCAGCCATCTTGGCTGTATCGAATACCAAAGTCCCAACACATCCACTCATTGCTGGTAGCACAAGCTGCAAAGTATGAATTGCATCAATGACGCTTTCTTTGTCTTCCTGCAGGTCACGATTGTAGGCAAATGGCAGACCCTTTAACACAGTAAGAACAGCGGTTACGTGCCCAATAAGGCGACCAGATTTTCCACGCGCCAATTCGGCAACATCAGGATTCTTCTTCTGTGGCATTATCGAGGATCCGGTCGACCAAGCATCATCTAGTTTGGCCCAACCGAACTCGCGACTTGCCCACAGACAGATCTCTTCACCTAATCGTGAAAGATGAACACCGATTAAAGCGGTTGTGAAAAGAAATTCTGCAACGAAATCGCGATCGCTTACGCCGTCGATAGAGTTTTCAACAATTCCAGTAAAACCGAGTTCAGCTGCAACAGCGACCGGATCTAATTTCAGGCTTGACCCTGCCAATGCACCACTACCCATTGGCGACTTAGCAGCGCGCTTGTCCCAATCTTGTAAACGTTCGATGTCACGAGCGAAGGCGTGAATGTGTTTTGCCAGTTCATGCCCAAACGAAACTGGTTGTGCATGCTGTAAGTGAGTGAAACCAGGTGCAGCTGAGTCAACATGCTGCTGAGCTTGATCTAACAAGGAATTTTGCAGATTTCCAACATGCGTCGCGATGTCACGAGCACTATTGCGCAGGAACATTCTTAGATCAGTTGAAACTTGGTCGTTACGGCTTCGACCAGCGCGAAGTTTTCCGCCGATCTGGGCACCGATTGTTTCAATGAGCCCACGCTCAAGTGCTGTGTGCACATCTTCGTCCGCTGGAGTTGGCAGGAAATCGCCAGACTCCACCCGCACTTTAAGTTCGGCAAGTCCTGCGATCATTGTGTCTAGTTCATCTGCGGTTAGCAGGCCGGCATTGTGAAGGACACGAGCATGCGCCTTACTCTGTGCAATGTCAAAAGGCGCAAGCACCCAATCGAACTGCACAGACTCACTTAATGCAGCCATCGCATCACTTGGGCCACTTGCAAAGCGACCACCCCAAAGCCGCGTCATAGTTTTAGATCACGCCTTGCCGCAATCTTGCTTGGCAGACCCCAAAGATCAACGAAGCCCTTAGCCAGCGACTGATCGAATGTGTCTCCGGTGTCGTAGGTAGCTAAATCAAAATCGTAAAGTGACTGTGGACTACGACGACCAGTTACCCAAGCGCGTCCGCCATTCATCGCTAAACGGACATCGCCCGTAACAACACTGTTCACTTCGTCAAAGAAGTTAGACAATGCGCGACGAAGTGGACTAAACCAGAGGCCGTCATAAACCAACTCGCCCCAACGCTGTTCACTCTGACGGGTGAACCTGGCAAGGTCGCGCTCGACTGTGACGTTCATTAGCTCTTGATGCGCAGTGATAAGCGCAAGTGCACCTGGCGCTTCGTAGACTTCGCGGCTCTTGATGCCAACTAGTCGATCCTCAACCATGTCTAGACGTCCAACGCCTTGGGCGCCGGCGCGTTGATTCAGAATCTCGATTGCCTGAAGCATGGTGACTGGTTTGCCATCTATTGCAACTGGCTTGCCCTGATCAAAAGTGATTGTCACTTCATCAACAGGACGTGAAATAGTCGGGTCTTGCGAATAGGTGTAAAGATCTTCAATTGGCGCGTTCCAGATGTCTTCAAGGAAACCAGTCTCAACTGCCTTGCCCCAAACATTTTGGTCAATTGAGTACGGTGATTTTTTATTTACATCGATTGGCAGGTCATGCTTTTCGGCATATTCGATAGCTTTGTCGCGAGTCAGCGCTAAGTCGCGCACGGGTGCGATGCACTTGATATCAGGTGCCAGATTCTGGATACCGACTTCGAAACGAACCTGGTCGTTACCTTTGCCGGTGCAGCCATGCGCCACGATAGTTGCGCCGTGTTTTCTCGCTGCGTCAACTAAGTGCTTAACGATTACTGGACGCGATAGTGCAGATACCAATGGATAGCGGTCCATATAAAGCGCGTTGGCTTTCAAAGCTGGCAGGCAGTACTCGTCGGCAAACTCTTCACGAGCGTCAGCAACTTCGGCCTCAACCGCGCCACAAGCAAGAGCACGCTCGCGAATTACCTCTAGGTCTTCACCGTCTTGGCCGACGTCAACTGCGCAAGCAATGACTTCGGCGCCAGTTGCTTCTGCAATCCAGCCAATACCTACTGATGTGTCCAAACCGCCTGAATAAGCAAGGACTACGCGCTCTGCCACTTTTTCTCCTTAGTTAATTTCTTACGACTTACTCGACCGGAATTGTCCGGCTAACTCTGTTAATTGCTGGGAAACTTGTGCCCCACCATTTGGATCTCGGGTAATTACGAGCACTGTGTCATCCCCAGCTATCGTTCCAATTACCGAATCTAGATCTCCACGATCAAGTGCTGAAGCTAAATAACTTGCAGCACCTGGTGGAGTTCTGAGTACCACAATATTCCCTGAGTGTGTAACGGTAGCCATCAGGTCACCTAGTGCGCGTGCTACACGTGTGGTGTCTTTGCTGGGTAGCTCACCAGTGCTGTCTTCAGGTATCGCATAGAAACTAGTTCCATCAACGCCGTGCACCTTAAGTGCGCCGAGAATGTCTAAATCGCGACTAAGCGTGGCCTGGGTAACTGAGATCCCATCTTCAGAGAGCAGATGTACAAGTTCCGCCTGAGATGAAACCTGATGAGCGGCTACGATTTGTGCGATTTTATGCAGTCTTGCTGTGCGAGTTGTCATGGTTACACCTTCCACGCTTGAAGTATTGCGGTTTTCAAAATTTCAAGACCCTGGTTTAGTTCAGAATCAGTGATTGTCAGTGGTGGAACAATTCGCAGCACGTTCGGTAGCGGACTATTCGTAATCAAACCAAGATCACGAGCAGCACTAACAACATTCGGGCCAAAATCTGCGGTCAGCACGATGCCAAGCATGGCTCCTGCGCCACGAATTTCTTGCACACCATCACAACTCACTAGAAAGTTTCGGATAACTTGTTCAATCTTCAATGCTCGCTCTTGCAAACTTTCTTTGGCCACCACATCGAGAACAGCATTAGCTGCTGCGCACGAGATTGGGTTACCGCCAAAAGTTGTTCCGTGCTGCCCAGCCGTTAATAGTGTTGCTGCAGGTCCGAATCCAATGCAAGCACCAATCGGCAATCCCCCGCCAAGTCCTTTTGCTAAAAGCAAAATGTCAGGCAGTATTCCTGCCTGCTCATAGGCGAACATAGTGCCAGTTCGGGCGATCCCAGTTTGAACTTCGTCAACAACAAGCAATGCGCCAGTTTCATTACAAACTTGACGAGCGGCCTGCAGGTACGCATTTGTCAGCGGTATTACGCCGCCCTCACCTAAAATTGGCTCCAGCCACAGCGCAGCCGTTTCGGTTGTTACAGTTTCGCGAAGTGCGGCGACATCATTTGGTCCAATAAAAGTCACATCTGGCAACAACGGAAGAAACGGCCCAGATTTTGCGCTCTGACCTGTGACGGAAAGCGCTCCGGTAGTGCGGCCATGGAAACTCCCCTCAAGACTAACGATGTGAGTTCGGCCAGTTCGGCGCGAAATTTTTATAGCGGCTTCATTAGCTTCAGCACCGGAGTTACAGAAAAATACTCGAGCACTTGGATGTGTTAAATCAACAAGGCGCTTCGCTAATTTTAAAACCTGCGGATGGGCCACAAAATTACTTGTGTGCCCAAGTGTGGCAACTTGTTCGCTAACCGCTTGAACCAATTCGGGATGAGCGTGACCCAAACTGTTAACTGCAATACCAGCCAGAAAGTCGATGTACGAATTTCCATCAACATCCCAAACTGTTGCATTCTTGCCATTAACTAAAACCAGAGCAGGTATGCCATACGTTGCCATCATGGTGGCATCCCAATGAGTTAAAGATTCCTGCATACTCATCCAGGCACCACCATTGTGCCAACGCCTTCATCGGTAAACACTTCCAGTAACACGCAGTGTTCTTGACGGCCATCAACGATTGTCGCCTGAGGGATACCTTGAGTTACCGCGCGTAAACAAGCTTCCATCTTGGGAACCATGCCAGTTTCAAGTTTGGCGATCAATGGTTCGAGTTCGCTCACCGTAATTTGCGAAATCAGGTCGCTGGTATCTGGCCAATTACGATAAAGTCCAGCAACATCGGTCAGAACAACAAATTTTTTGGCATTTAGAGCCACTGCGATTGCTGAAGCTGCCGTATCGGCATTCACGTTATATAAATTGCCTGCTTCATCCAAGGCAATCGTTGAAACAACTGGAACTTGTCCGCTTTCAATAATCTTAAGAAGCGAATCAGGATTCACGCGAGTCACATCGCCAACGAAGCCGATGTCAACAAGGTTTCCATCCACTAAAGCCTCACGACGCGCAGCGGTTAACAAACTGCCTTGATCTCCACACACTCCCACAGCGAAATCACCGTGCTGGTTGATTAGCTGCACTAACTGGTTCTGGACTTCGTTCACCAAAACATCACGCACCACAGTCATGGTTTCGGCAGTAGTTACTCGATAACCGCCCACAAACTCACTTACAAGACCACGTGCCTGTAACTCGGCAGAAATCTGCGGCCCACCACCATGCACGACCACTGGGCACAGCCCACTTAAGCGCAAGTATGCGATGTCAGCTGCGAAAGCTTCAAGCAACTCATCATTGACCATTGCATTGCCACCGAATTTGATGACTATGGTGGCATTGCGAAAACGCTCAAGCCAAGGCAAGGCCTCAACGAGAACTGTGGCCTTTTGCTGAGGAGTTAAATGGCTGATCAAGTTGAATATGCCGAATTCTCGTGAACATACATTGCGCTTAGGTCATTAGTCCAAAGCGTTGCAGTTGCAGTGCCCGAATTTAGAGAGATCTCGATCTCAACGACACGTGCTGAAAGATCGACTTCAGGTTCAATCGGCAAGGCTGATCCGAACCGACACACAGCAACACCATTGAAATCAACATCTATGCCATCAGGTTCAAAAGTAGCCGCAGTTGTTCCGATTGCGGAAAGAACGCGACCCCAGTTTGGATCTTCACCGTGAATTGCACACTTCAATAAGTTGCTTCTGGAAACAGTGCGAGCAACTTCAACAGCGTCCTGCTCACTTGCTGCGGAGGTAACGACAATTTTGATATCTTTGGTTGAGCCTTCCGCATCAGCAATTAACTGATGAGCCAAATCCAAACAAATTTCAGTCAACGCAGCCGTGAACTCTGATACTTCTGCAACGTTTTCACTTGAGCCGGATGCTAAAAGCAGAACTGTGTCATTGGTTGACATGCAGCCGTCGGAATCGATGCGATCGAAACTTACTCGAGTGGCCTGGCGTAGCGCAGTATCCGCATCTTTTTGATTGATCACGGCATCAGTAGTGAGTACAACCAGCATGGTGGCAAGCCCTGGCGCTAACATTCCAGCGCCTTTAGCCATCCCGCCGATTCGCCAACCAACCGGTGACTCAAAAGTGACAGTTTTTGAAACTGAATCTGTGGTCATGATTGCCGTAGCAGCGTCAGCTCCGCCACTTGCAGAAAGATTCGAATGCGCATCACGAATGCCACTTAGCAGGTTTTCCATTGGTAGCCGTTTGCCAATTAAGCCAGTCGAACAAACTGCGACTTCAATAGCGCCCACTTCAAGTAACTCTGCAACAAGTTCAGCAGTGTGATGAGTATCGGCAAAACCAGCTGGCCCAGTGCAGGCATTTGCGCCACCCGAATTGAGAACGACAGCTTTGAACGCTCCACCGGTTAAGCACTGTTGCGTCCAAAGCACTGGCGCCGCTTTGATGCGATTCGATGTAAATACGCCTGCAGCAACATTGGTGACACCTGTGTTTACAACAAGCGCTACATCAGGATTACCAGAGGCTTTTAAGCCCGCTGCAACTCCTGCCGCGACAAACCCTTTTGGAAAAGTAACACTCATGGAGCAATGCCAATTGCAGTAAGACCAGCAGTTTCGCCGTAGCCAAACATCAAGTTGGCATTTTGTACCGCTTGGCCAGATGCACCTTTAATCAGATTGTCTATCGCAGCAATGATGGTGACACGACTGGTGCGATCGTCTTTAGCGACTTGCAAGTGCACTGCGTTGCTGCCAAGCGTTGCTGCTGTTGCCGGAAGTTGTCCCTGCGGCAACAGTTGAACGAATGGTTCAGCTTCATAGGCACTGGCTAAAACTGTCCGTAATTCACTTTCAGATACCGAAGACTTAACACTGATGGTGGCCAAGATGCCTCGAGGCATCGGAGCGAGCATAGGCGTGAAGTTAACCGCAACTTTTGAATCAGTCAGGTTTTGTAATTCTTGTTCAATTTCGGCAGTGTGCTGATGGGTTCCCCCGACTTTGTAGGCAGAAATAGAACCAGCAATCTCACTTGCAAGTAAGTTTGCGGTGGCTCGACGACCAGCTCCTGACGTTCCGGAAGCTGCCACAATAACCGCATCACTTGCATCGACTAGTCCACTGGCGATAAGCGGAGCCAAACTCAACTCAATTGCTGTGGCAAAGCACCCAGGGTTTGCAATTTTCGTGCTCGCTGCGATTTGTGCTCTACGACCAGGCAGTTCAGGTAGACCGTAAACAAACGAACCTGCATAAAATCCCCCGTAATACTTTTCCCACTGCGTTGCATCGGTCAGCCGATAGTCCGCGCCAAGATCGACAAGCTTTACTGAACTTGGTAAGTCGGCGATTAACGCGCCAGAAGTGCCATGTGGCAGCGCTAGAAAAACTAGATCAGCGCCGGCAAGTGCTTGGGCAGTTGTTTGGGCAAAAATTAAGTCAGCTAAGTCAGTTTGCGCACAAAATTGTGGGTGAACTTGCGCTAGCCGCTCACCTGCTTGCGAACCAGCAGTAATTGCAGTTAATTCAAATGACGGATGGGCGTGGATTAAGCGTATGAGTTCTGCGCCGGCATAACCCGATGCGCCCGCAATTGCTACAGTTGTCATTTCTCAATTATACATAGTTATGCATAAATGCATAACTTAGGAAATTAGCAATCTGATATTGGGTTCCTAGAGAGAAACCCAATAAACCCGCAATCGCCCGGCTACGGAGTAAGCGTGACCTTGCCGACACCGTTAACCGAGTAAAACTTCAAGTAATCCACGCTCATGCTCGTAGTGGTTAGAGCTGAATCAATGTTTCCGCCCATTCCCCCGCCCATTGC
>JBAXKB010000037.1:0-10546 GCA_037137575.1 Actinomycetes bacterium | reverse complement strand
AGGCGCATTGCCCGACTTGGATTGTATAGGACGCATAAATTGCTGACTTGGAGCGCAAATATTTGAAAAATATTATTTCCGCGTGTTCGGTTCGACTAGCCCTTAACTGAGCCAGCCGCCAAGCCCTCAACAATGAAACGTTGCAAAAGTTGGAACATGATCACCATTGGCAGCCCTGCCAATATGGCTCCCGCAGAAAAAATTCCCCAGTTCTGTGCATATCTTCCATTGATTAAGGATCGCAAACCTACTGCCAACGTCATTTGATCGGACCTAGTAAGAAAAATGCTGGCAAACAGGAATTCGTTCATCAATCCAATGAATGCGAGCAGCATCACGACTGCAAGCATCGGAGCTGCTAATGGAAGGATAATTTTCATAAAAATCTGATTGGCACTTGCCCCATCAACAGTTGCGGCTTCATCGAGTTCTCTAGGAATGGTATCGAAGAACCCCTTCAACAAATAGGTGTTAATACCTAGTGACCCGCCAAGATAAATGAGGATCAGGCCAGCCCATGTGCCCGGTCCCACGAATGGGAACACGGCTCCGATTTTTTGCATAATGAGGAAAAGTGACACAAAGGCTAGAACTGAAGGAAATAACTGAAGTAGCAAAAGAGCACCAAGGCTAAGTCGGCGTCCCTTGAAATGCAACCGGCTAAATGCGTATGCGGCAGCGGTTGCAACTATGACCTGAAGTGTTGCCGCAAGTAGGGATACCATCAACGAGTTGCGATACCAAAGCATGTATGGGTAAGCCTGATAGGTCACATCGCTACTAAGGTCATGGCGGCCAAAAAGAAATCGGAAATTGTCCAAACCGAAACTATGAATTGTGAAGTTAAACGTTGTTAGCGTTCCTTCGGGGTTGCAGGCAGCAATGATGATGTACACCACTGGCGAAATTGCGAAGAGGATGGTTATGGCGGCCACGATGTAACGCCACCAAACCGTACCGCGCTGAAGCTTATTTTTCCTTTTCCTAGGTGAACCGGCTTTAGATGTGGATATTGTTTCTGTAGTCATCTGTTGTTCCCCTTAACCCAAGTTTTCGAGTGCTCGTGTGCGAGTGAAAGACAAAGTTGCTACTCCAGCAACCATGAAGAATATAAGAATGGAGATAGCACATGACAAGCCGTAGTCATTTCCGTGCCCTGCCTCCATAGCCAACTTGTATGTGTACGAAATCAAAATATCTGTCGCACCTGCGATTTGAGAATCTGCCACAGGTGGCCCACCACCAGTCAACAAGTAAATCCCACCGAAGTTGTTGAAACTATAGGCAAACGAGCCAATAAGGAGTGGAGACACTGTAACCAGTAGGAGCGGCAATTTGATTTTCATCAAGATTTGTCTCGGCTTGGCGCCATCAACTTCAGCCGCTTCAGATAGTTCAGCTGGGATGGACTGGATTGCGCCAGTACAAATCAGAAACATGTAAGGGAAGCCAAGCCACAGATTGACCAGCAAAGTGGAAACTTTAGCCCACACAGGATCGGTAAGCCAAGGTATGTGCGAATGAAATAGTGCATTTATTGTGCCAAAATCATCATTCAGTAGCCCAGCCCAAATCATAAGGGACAAGAAACCTGGCACTGCATAAGGAATGATTAGCACCGAGCGTAAGTACTTTCTACCCTTTACCCGGGTGTGATTCAAAATCAGCGCCAGGGTCAAGCCAAGTGCGAATGTAGTCAAAACAGTGAGTGCTGCATATACAAAAGTCCAAATAAGCACACGTAAGAATGGTCCACGAACAACCGGGTCAGTTATAACTGACTTGAAGTTCTTGAAACCAACACTTACCCGCCAACCTGGATCCAAAGCTGTACCATCTTCATCGATGAACGCACCTTCCCTCTCGGGGAAAACATATTGGTCTGAGACCCTAATCAGCTTTTCACTATTGGTGTCATAAATTACATCACTGACAAATGCGAAGGCAGTAGAAAAATCATTAACTTTTAGATATGCCCCTTTTGGCTCAGGGATGGGTACTAGCAAACTACCTAGCTTGGTCTGAACCGCATCAGCGTAGAACTGCTCTTCTGTATAAGGCTTCCAGCCTGTTGGGGCACTAGGACTATCGATCTCAGTAAATTCTGTTTCTGAACCTAGGTAAACCTTTTTTGTTTTTGGCTCTGTAACCAGAAGTGCAACATTGTTCCCGTTGTGCAATGGAACGATTGAATATTGTGGGCTGCCCTCTACCTGTTGGATATTTTGCAAAACAATATTTGAAGCTGCTTCATCACGCGAAACAAAGTGCGCCGTTGAGTAGTTGCTAAATGCTGCGCTTGCAGTGAAAAGTATTGGGTAGATTTGAAAAATAAGCAGGAGAAGAGTGCCTGGCAACAGCCACTTGGATGCCCTGGACCGCTTAGAAATATAGACAAAATTGATAGTGGCGGTAGCGGCAATAAGCCAGACTAAACCAAGCCAGTTTCTTGAGACTAGTAAATGTGAGCCTGCCCAAAACGCCAGTGAATCCACTAGACCTAGAAAACAAATTCGGAAGACAATCCCAATCACTAAAACTCTCCACTTTCAAAATAGTCATAACATTTATGGAACGGAGTATGTGACAAGCCAAATTGCAGCTATCACATACTCCGTTTTGAGCATGATTGCTCAGTTCTTGTTAGTTAGTTGATCATTGCCTTGATAGTTGCTGATGCAATCTTGAACCGGTTGACGGCATACTTATTTGACTTAACCTGATTCCAAGCGCTTGTTAGCGGCGTCCAGACACCGGCCATCTCTAGGTTGTTCGGCATGTATACGCCTCCCTTCCCTGCTGCTGCAAAGGCTCGCGCATCAACATCCTTGAATTTAGTTTTGGCAACCAAGTTCGCTGGACTTGCTGCGATGGCGTTGCTCAGCAACAACTGCGTCTTCGAGTTGGCTAAGTCTGCCAAAATTGCATTTGCTTTCATCTGCACATTATGTTTTGCTGGGTTCGCCCATTTTGTCAGGCATACTCCGACAGCAGTGACGAACGGCACAGTCTTGAAACCAAGATTAAGTGCTGGGATACTAGAAATTTCATAATTCATATGCTTGAAACGAATTTTGTTAATATTCCATGGGCCAGTGATCGCGTATGGTGCTTGATTGTTTGTGAAAGCACCGAGAGCATAATCTCCAGAAACGTTTGGATTAAATATTTTCTCCGAATACCATTTGTCAATAAGGGGAGCATTCTTAAGGAATTTCTTGTTGGCAATACCGACGTCGCCCACATTCCAATTTCCAGATTGCCCACCGAAGATATATCCGCCAAGTCCGGAGAAGTATGGATACATATGATATGCCTCCGGTGGAACAGCAACGGTGAATTTTGCCTTAGGGTGCTTCTTCAAGAAAGCCTTCGAATCCGCTTCAAGCTCTGCCATAGTCTTAGGCACACGTTTAACGAGATTTAAATTGGTGAAGAAGGCAGTATTTTGAATGTTAAGCGGAATACCATAATTGATTTTCTTAAGTTGAAATGCTGTCTTATCTGCAGCAGAGAACTGGCTCGCGTTTGGTAGCGTTAATGGAACGATAAAGCCCTGAGCTTTCAGTACCCCTACGCCGTCATGGTTAGATGTGATCAGATCTGGAGCATCAGAATCTGACACAGTCTGCAATAAATCCTTGCCCGAAAATCCCGGTTTTGCGACAACGTTGACCTGCCCACTGGGATGCGTACGGTTATACCCTTGAGCCCATGTCGCGTAGGCGCCTGCAACATCACTTGCAACCCACATAGTTACGAATGAGCCACTCGCCTGAGCTGCTGGAGGCGCTATGGAAGCTGCACTCAGCATGCTCGCTACGGCCACTCCAATAACACTATATTTCTTGATTTTCATATTCCCTCCTAAGGATTGAAACTATGTGCGTCGCCCAAAGAGCTTGAACGCACTAATTAATTAACTTATTGTGATTCTGTATTGCAAAGTGAAAGCATTAAACGCGGCATTCCCAACTTGGGTCACATCCAATTTGCAAATACCAGGTTTGCGCGCGATTACCTTGCCAGCGGAAATCTTGCAATTTGCTGGGGTGATCACATACCAAGAAAGCTTCAAATTTGCGTTGGACTTCATTGGTATTGCAGCAGATTTTCCAACCTTCAAGTGCGTCACAACTTTGCCAATTTTCTGGAATGCCTTCACCGCTGGATCGGGCTCCTGTTCCTTATCCCAAATGTCGCGGCGTCCCTGCTTTAGCCATACATCGGTGATTACCCCAGTTAAATGTAAAGTGCGCTGGCCGCCCAAACCGGTTGATGCTTCGCCAAAAGTCAAGTCCACTTTAGACCCATTCGTTACCTTGATAATTGAGGTCGTTGCTGTCAGATCTAACACATAAGCACAGCCAAGGCGGCCAAATAACGGATCTACGGCAGTGAACTTATGTTTTATCCCATCAGCCAAAGTAGTCATGGTCCAACCGGAATAATCTTGCAACGGTCGACTGTAATGCACCACAACCAGATTCCCGATTGGATTCTGGTCCTGCTGATTCAGGTAAAGAAAAGTACTGTCACCTTCATCGATCGTGGTGTCTTCGCCCAAGAAGAGATTGGCATTGAGCCATACATCTGTGTATTTGCTTTCATTTAAATTGGCAGTCAATACGTGAGACTTCAAGGTTCCAGAGTTGCCGCCTTTGCGCAAGATGTAATCCTGAGTCGACTGTGAAATTTCCGGAACCTGGATCGTAGCGACTCGACCAAAGCAATCATTTCTTGTGGAAAATGCTACGGCCTTGTTATCAGTAGGGTTTGACTCTTGGGTCTGAATATCCCATCCGCTGTACTTATTGTCGGAACGATTGTAGTGAATACGCAACACGCGGTCATTCGGGTTTGAGGTGTAGAGAAGGGGGTCGCCTTCCTTGATCCAAACTTCAGTGTCGCCTGTTGGGTTGGGTTTGATGTACCGCTCGACCGGGATATCAGCCTTAGCCCAAGCCCAGTTGCTACCAATACGGGCAAGCAGACCAACATCATTTGAACTGCTACCAATTTCAAAAGTAGCCTTAGCGCCGAATTTATCCATCGAATCAATGGGCACAGCTGCGGAAAAACCGTCAGTTGATCCAGAGTATCCAGATAGTGCTGCTCCCCACACCCAGAAGTTCCAGCCATCATACTTTCCGCAAGGATCAGCTGCACAGACACCGTTAGCCGCGGTTGCCAAACTATTCAATGTGGCGCGGTAATAATGAATTGTGATATGCCTTGGCGCTGTGGTACCTTGAGCCGGGCTAAAGATCACACCGGCGGTAGAAATCCCAAGCAACATAACGGCAATAAGGATTTTTTTCACCCGTATTACGTGTGCATTCATGATAAACACTGACTTCCTTAGAATATTGACCCGAAAAAACTCTATTCCACTTGCACTCCCCAGAGCTGGCACTTACCCATATTCGATCCAGGGAATAGTCCTTTGTTTCTCTGCGGCTCAGCAGACCAAACTATGAGCCGACAGCACAGTATCTAGAGTTCGGGCTTGCGGAAGCATTGCTCGCCCCAACTCTAGATACCGTGCCTATGCGACTACCAGACTAGCTAGTAGTCGTGTAAGTGGCTGACGAAATAGCGATACCACCAGGGGTCTCAACGCTGATCTTGCCAGTCTTGTTTGTCGGTGCAGTGAATGTGATGGATTTGCCATCATTAGCCACTACATAGCCGGTGATTGAATTCGCACCAATTCGCACGGCTGTTGCACCAGTTAGATTGCTACCAGCAATCGTCAGGGTTGCGCCCTTGTTGAATTTAGTTCCTGCCTTAGCACCAGTTAAACCGGTTACTGTTGGAGCAGGAATGATCGACAAGGTGTCAACGCTGATTACAGTGCCGCCTGCTGATACAAGTGTTACCTTGCCTGAAGCAGTTGCTGCAGGAACCGTGAAGGTTACTGTGGTTGCACCCTTGGTGAAACCAGTAACAGCCTTGGTACCAATCTTGACTGAAGAAACAGCAGCCAAATTCACACCAGTCACTGTCACACTTCCGCCGATAGCGACTGAAGTCTTAGACAGCGATGTGATTGATGGGACTAGAGCAAATGCTGTAGCAGCTACTTTTGTACCACCAGCAGTTGTCACAGAAATCTTTCCATCAGAAGTACCAGCAGGTACTACGAATGAGATTGAATCTGCGGCTAATACAGTGATTGAGCCAACATCAAGTGTGCCAATCTTGGCTGAAGTTGCAGCGCCGACATTCGCGCCTGTAACAGTCACAACTCCACCAACAAGCCCATTGGCCGTCGATGTTGCGATGAGTGGCGTAGCTGCAGCTGTCTTTGAAGTGAAGTTAGCTGATGACTTGCCCGAGAATGTCGGGTTCGCTACAGTTACCTTTCCAGTCACTGCGGCAACACCAGCTGGCATCGCTGCAACAATCTTGGTTGAAGAAACAACCTTGAATGATGCATTAACGGTTGCTGCTGTTACTGCTGCTACTGCTTTAATAGCTGCGTGAATCGTCTTTGTTCCAGTTTTATTTGGACCAGAGTACGTCGTTGATGCAGGTGAAGCAGTTACGGCAGGAACAGCTGCGCGTTCCAAAGTCACCTTGTTCACATCGTCAAAGTTGGTACCAGTGATCGTGATTGCAGCACCTGGTCCACCAGTAGTGGCAGATACATCAGTGACAGTTGGGGTCTTGAATGGATTAGCAGTGTAAACAGTGCTATTTCCCTGCTTGAACCATACTTCTGTCGTACCAGTTGCGCCTTCAGCACTCTCAAGACCAGCGATAGCAACGCCATTCAGGTCGACCGATGCATTGCTCCAATCTTCGGTACTACGCATGAGGAAACTCATGCCGCTGACTGTTCCTGCATTACCTGAGTAATTTAGTGTGATGATCTTGCCGTAGCTGTCTTCACCGGTGAAGTAGCGCTGGCCATTCTGTGCACCGTCAGGGAATCCCCACATCCACATATTCCATCCTGCGTAATCATTTGCTGGACGGTTGTAGTGAATGATGAATTTCTGAGTTGCCGGGAAGGCAGGGTTCAGGGTACATACAGGAGTCGAATCAGAAGAGCATGAGTAGTAAGGATCAGTTGCATTCGCAGCCCAAGGAGACGCTGTGAATGATGCTGGCTTAGATGTAGCATATAGCCCATCATTGCTGCCACGTGTAATCCAGATCTCAGTCGTGCCATCGGCATCTAGATCAATCGTGCGATCTGATTTTCCCATACCGCCGCAAGCATCACAAGTAGCGCTTGCAGACCAGTCAGTCTTACGAATGATCAGGCTGAGGTTTAATACCGTTTCAGTATTCGTCAAATCGGCTGTGAGAACCTTGCCGAAATCATCGGAGCCATTGAACCAATGCCCATCGTTGAAGTTCGCATTGCCAGACCCGTAGGTGTAAACATCCCAACCGCGGTATGACTTGAAACTAGTTGCTGCTGGGTCGTTGTAGTGAACAATCAATTTTTGAGTGCTCGGCATTGTCGGAATAGGGGTACAAACATTGCTGCCATCACAGGTGAAGTACGGGTCTACCGCATTCGCTGCCCATGGTGCCGTTGCTGCACCAGCCGGAGCTGTTGTTGTGTAAGTGGAATCAGAACCAGCTACAACCCAAACCTCGGTGGTACCGCTTGCATCGAGAGTAATCGGGCGATCTGCCCCGCCCATACCGATGCAATTTGCACAGCCCTTAGCTCGCCAAGCACTGTCTTTCACGATGACCGTAACACTTGTCTCAGATGCATCAAATGTCTGAGTCCAAACTTTACCGAAGGTGTCGGAGCCGTTGAAGTACTCCGTCTTGCCCCAACCATACGAAGCAGGGCCATAAACATAAAGAGCCCAATCCTTGTAGCTATCGAATCCGGTAGCTGCTGGGTCTTGGTAGTGAACGATAACCGTTTGGCTTGCGGAAGTGGCCTGAGCGGGAGCAATAACCCCCGACGCAGCACCGACTGCCAGAAGCAAGGTTACGAATGATGCAAAAATTTTGTGCATCGAGGTTGATGATGTTTTCATGCTAGTGATTTCCTTCCTTACATTTGGTGGATAGGACCCAGGTTCAGAATTAATGTGTCCTATTCTTGAGTCACATTAACACGCTCATCGTCTCGTTTACAGCGAATCAGGAGATTTTTTTACCGTGGTAACAAATTGTTATAATTGGTTACCACGGTAACAAATTATTATGTTTCGTTACCGTAGTAACTAATTGTCGTATTGGTAGCAAAAAACCTTATTAATAGTGACTTTTCGTGGTTGTTCAAGTTACTACAGGGCTAGTGTTACAGCCCAGGCCCTAGACCAGGCGCCGACTCCAGCGCTGGCTTATATCGGCGTGAAAGTAGGACTGACAGCGAATTTAGGGCGTTCACTCACAGGTTCATTGAGTCAACTAATGGCGAAAGAAGATGCATGAACCTCTGGCCAATTATTCGGTAACCTTCTGAATTAGGGTGAAGCCCGTCTGGCAACAACTCAATGTCATCAAGTCCAAAAAGTTCCAATCCATCTAGGTAAAAAAGATTGTCATCATCGCGGCGATTAATAACTTGCAACAAGATTTGGCGAATTTCAACCAAAGTTAGATCTTCAACCCATTCAAGGTCACAAGGCTCAGAGCCAATTACTTTGCCATTCAGATCAACACGAGTAGGTCCAGGGAGACTTTCATGCCCAGGACAGATTATGGGTGAGACAACGACTATCGGAATTTTTGGATGATATTCTCTGATGTTATCCAAAAAAGAATGAACAGCCGGAATAAAAGTTCGCCGAGTTAAATGGCGGCCATTCACAGTGTTTATTCCAACTTTTAATGTCACAATCGCAGGTTGAAGTTCACGAATTGCGTGAGCAGCAAATAGTTCGAGATTTGCAGAACCTGCAAGCCCTAGATTAAACAAATCAAGATTAAGTTCCCGCGCAACGGCCACCGGCCAAACTCCAGTTGGTTCATCAGCTTCTACGCAATGACTTATTGAGGATCCGTAATGAACCCACCTAGGGCTTGTAATCACTGCAGGCCTGAGAGGCGCATCTGCAAACAAGTCGACAATTTCTATGTTGCAGTTGTGCGGTAGCCATATCTCTATAAGTTGGTCGACTATTTCTCCAGCTTCGTGCAGATGAGGGATATTGAACGTAGCCTGCGAATTATCACCGACGGTAATTTCTACAAGCTCAGCCCCATTCCAGACGCGCAGATCTCCATTGTCGTGGTGAATAGATTCGCTGTACTCGCCACATGTAAGGGTCACCACACTTGGCTTTCCAATGAAGGACAAATCTTTTGTCATGTCTCGAGTCGACCTATATGTCAGAGTTACTTCACTAGCGGATGTCATCAGGGCAATCCGAGATCCGGAGCCTTGAGCTGCAACTTTTTCAGTCAATTGATCATGGTCATGAAAGACTGCAAATTTTTTTGCCAGGCGCGAAAATTTTAATCCATGCGAACCAAACTCGATTTCCGCCACACCATGAAGAGATTCTCTAACAAGTAGTGCTAACTCTGGGTTCATTTACATGCTCCTAAGCCTGGATAAAATAAAGGCTTCGACATCTAGCATTGAAGCGGAATTTTCCATCAACATACCACTAACAAATTTGGTTTCCATGCAAAGCCGTAAGTTCACACTTGTGAAGTTACTTAAATACTGACTTCTTCAATCCCAGAAGAGGTAGGAGTTAAAACAAGCGTGCCTTAATGCAGCGCTTTCATGTGATCAGTTAACTTTTCAGCAGTCTTGATAAATGCTCTAATTTCCTGTGCGGTGAGGCAAGAAAAAAGGGAAACAAATTCGGGCGTTAACTGCGATTCAATAACTTTAATTGCCCGTTCACCCTTTGGCGTTAGGCAAATGTTATACACCCGTCCGTCATCTGCATTCTCTATTCGTTCAACGTATCCTTCAGTCTCTAAACCATCAGTTAGCCGAGTAATTGCACGAGGAGTTAGGTCCAACATCTCAGCCACCTGACCCATTGTGGGTTCGTGCCAACGAGAAAGTAACCACATCACCATCACTCGAGGTCCAGTGAAACCACTATCACTGTCAATTCTGGAGTCAAGCCACCGTGGGAAGAAATTTGTCAATCTTGCAAGAGTTGGCACTGCAAACAAGGAAAGCAACGACTTCGGCATGAGGCCAAGCTCAGCATTTCGCGGTTTGCTTGGGTCTCCTTGCGGTCGGTCTAATGAGTGAACCATGTTGTTTAGTGTAGCAATAGATTTGTGAATGCAAAAAACAAAAGCCAAAAATATGACTCAATAAGTAGGCCCCTAGGGATCAGAATCTAGGCAAGATGTTAAAGAAGAGAACCACTAAATCGCCGTTCAGGTTCAGATATCCAGCCACATTATTTTAGAAAGGTGCAGCCATTTTTAACCTAATTATCAGCAACCTCAATAACGGAAAAGTTATTTTTGGCGCAGTTCCCGATATACAACTCAGCTAAAGCCAATGCATCAATCAGTGATGATTCCTGCTCGCACAGACGGTGACTCAGTTGCTCAGTCTCGTGCGAGCCACCTCGGGGAGCCGTCG
>JBAXKB010000036.1:0-10585 GCA_037137575.1 Actinomycetes bacterium | reverse complement strand
CTTATTGCGAACTCTTTGCAATTACGATTTTAAGGTAGAAATGAAAAAACTGCACTTTATCGGGGTTATTTGAGTGGCATGCATCGGTAGGCTTAACTCATGGCCGAAAATTCCTCTGACGACATTGCGCGTGAATTACAGCAAACCCGCGAGCGTTTGACTAAGTCAGTTGATGATTTGCAAGAATATGTCCGCCCGAGCAACGTAGCAAACCGTGGGATCGAAAAAGTAACCAGTTTCTTTGTAGATGCAGAAGGTCAACCTCGCGCCGAGCGCATTGCCGCTGTTAGCGCTGGCGTATTGGCTTTCTTTGGCATCGCCATGAAGTCTCGAAGCAAAAAGACTGACGATTAATTCTCTGGATGATTAATCGTCATACCAGCCATGTGATGACGACGACACAAAACCTCGTAACCAATAACTTCTGCTGCGTTCTCGCCAGTATCGCCAGGTAGCACTTGAAGGCCTTCAGTAATCATTCGTCCATTGACTGTTCGCGCATTGTGAGTTGCTTTACGTCCGCACCAACAAAGTGCTTCCACTTGCAGAATCTGAATACGATCTGCTAATTCAAAAAGCCTGGCCGAACCGGGGAATAAGTCGGTTCGAAAGTCGCTTGCGATTCCGAACGCAAAAACATCAATGTCCAAATCATCCACAACATGGGCAAGCTGGTCTATGTGTTCGCGGGTGTAAAACTGTGTTTCGTCACAAACTAGATAATCCAAACCTTCATCTGTTTGCAGTTGTTCCAAACAAATATCAAAAAAGTTTGTTTCATTCGTGACTTCAGTTGCTTGAACTTCTAGACCTAAGCGACTCGAAAGAATTCCGCTTCCAGCACGGTCGTTGCGAGTGAATACCAAGCCGCTACGTCCAGCCGATTTATGGGTGTGATTCACCTGAGCTGCAAGTGTTGATTTACCGCAGTCCATCGTGCCGGTAAAAAATACGAGCTCGGACATGTGCTACCCCTCTTAACTTATTGAATTTAGTGTAGAACTCCGGGGCACAAATTACTCACAAGCGATGCCATCGCCATCGCCATCGCGGTACCAAGAATATTCAGAATCGCGACCACGATAGTAAGGTCCGTAACCCGCGGCCTTTGCTTGCTTGCATGAGCTATAGCGCGGGTCAGTTTTGGAATTCGAACCACTGCCGGTAGTTCCTGAAGTGTCGCCGTTAGTTGAACCTGAGCCACTGGTGTCAGTGCTTGAACTGAAGTGGCGCACAGCTAGAGCAGGTTTTATGGTGTGGGTGCGAGCGCCACATGAGGTAACTTTTGTTTGCAAGTCGCGTTTCTCATTCGAGTCGATTGTTAGACCCCATCGGTATTTAATTGCAATCCAATCACCAACATACTGACACCAATAGCTTCGACTAGGTGGCATCCATAAGTATGGATCCTTATCGCCCTTAGCGCGGTTTGATGTTGCTGAAACTGCAATCAACGAACGCGAGTAGCCAAGATCGTTTGCGTAACGTTCTCGAGTATCTGCATCCCAGCGGTAGGCGCCAGACTGCCACGCCTCCGATAGTGGAACCATGTGATCAATGTCGAGTGAGCGAGCACTAGTGAACGTGGTGTTGTCGTAAACAGACTTCCAACTTCCACCAGAAATCGTGCAATTTGAGTTTGCAGATGGATGTTTTGTGGCTTCGGCCAGCAAGACCTCTTCGCGAGTATTGCATCCGTCGTGGTTTGCATCCACCCATAGTTTGAAGAGATCGCGGTTGTATCCAGTTGCATGTTCGCCAGACACTTTTAATTTGCTTAATAGAAAAGCGGCGCTCGTAGTAGAAGTTGCATTGGATGTTTGAATCATTCCAAAACTTAAAACTGCAAAGGCAATCGTTACGCAGGTGGCTATTCGAACTCGCATTAAACACTCATCACTTTCAAACACTCATCAGTTAAGAACAGGCTACCTACTGGCTACGTCAGAAACGGGGTAAACAGTGACAGGTTTTGTCGTACTAATCTGCCAACATAGGGGCATGACAATTTCTTCCGCGTTTATTTATGTGTTTTTAGCCCTTTTTGTTGGGGTGGGACTCGGTTTCGTAATTGGTCGTGGCCGAAAAGCAACTGGCACAGTTGATACTGGCCAGTTGAGCGCTATTCAAACCGAACTCACAATTGCCCAAGCGCAAGTTCAACAGTTCTCAGTTCAGCTAGAGCAGGAACGCGGTAAAACTGAGGCAACCATTGCTTTGCAGACAGAGCTTTCTGCATTGAAAGCTGGGGTACTCGCAATCACAAATTCAGCTACTGAGGCTGATCGGCGTCGCTCTGAAGCCGAAGAAGGCTTGCGCACACAGATTCGAACCATGAATGAGAACAACAGCGCATTGGTTACCCAAACTTCTACGATTGCTCGAGTACTCAATAGTTCACAAGCTCGGGGTAAGTTCGGCGAAGCCCAGTTAGAGAAGTTACTCGAAAATGCCGGCTTAATCGAAGGTCAGCATTACACAGTGCAAAAGTCCACAACTGGTGAGGGAAATGGTCGACCAGATGTAACGATTGCGATGCCTGGTGCGAGTGTTCTTTATATTGATTCCAAATTTCCGTTTGAAAATTTTTATCAGGCTTATGCGATCGAAGATGAGACACAACGCGATATCTTGCTCAAGGAACACGCAAAGGCTCTCAAGGACCACATTAAGAAATTAGCCGAGCGTGGATATGCCCAGCAGGGATCTTCACCAGATTTCGTTATCCTTTTTGCGCCGATTGAATCAATTTTGGCTGATGCACTTCGTATTGATGACACACTGCTTGATTACGCATTCAGTCAACGAGTGACAGTTGCTACCCCGACCAACATGATGGCGCTGCTTCGCACTGTTGGCTATTTATTCAGTCGCGAGAAGGTCTCGCAGAATGCTAATGAAATACATACTCTGGCTGAAAAGTTTTTGGATGACATCACCAAGCTTTATGACAAAATCAACAAGCTTGGACGCGCATTGAAATCGACCATCACTTCATACGATGATTTAATTGGTACTGCCCAGAACACGGCAATTCGCACAGCCAAAAAGATTCGCAGTTTGGATGTGCAAGGGCCAACGCCGGAAGATCCAGTTGAGATTACGCAGGTTGTTCGGGAGATTTCCAGTGACAGCGCACAATCGGTTCTGGATGAATTCGAGATCGTTGAAGACTAAGGGCCGGCAATGCTGGCAGGATTTTCGCCAGCTGGGCTAAACCCTAGAGTGCGCCGCCAGGGACTTGAACCCCGAACCCACTGATTAAGAGTCAGTTGCTCTGCCGATTGAGCTAGCGGCGCGCGAAATTAAGGTTATCAGCATTGTGCCTCGCTAGTGAAATGAGGGCAGGTGAATCATTTCCTTGGATTCGGTAGGCTAAGGCATATGCCTATCAACGCCGCTGGGACGGTGGTTGACGATGCCGCACTCCGTTCCGATATCCGCCTCCTCGGCGAACTTCTCGGGGAGACTATTACCCGACATAAAGGCCAAGAATTATTGGATTTAGTCGAGCGGGTACGCGCTGCATCCCGAGTCGACGCACATCAAGTTGCAGCCCAACTTTCTGATGTTGATTTGGCTACAGCTATCGACTTGGCCCGCGCATTCTCTACGTATTTTAACCTCGCAAACATTGCTGAACAGGTACACCGAGGACGGGCACTAGCCCAAGACCGCAAAGCCAGTGGGGGAGTATTAGCTCGCACCGCCGCTCATATAAAAGCAGCCGGTATTTCGGCAGATGAAGTTTCAGAAGCAGTATCCCGACTAAATGTTCGCCCAGTTTTCACTGCGCATCCGACGGAAGCCGCACGCCGAAGTGTTTTGAGCAAACTTCGTCGTATCGCCGACTTTTTGTATTCACCTGGCCACCCCCGGTTACGCGATCGTCTCGGAGAACTAGTCGACCTGCTGTATCAGACAGATGAGTTGCGCATTCAACGCCCTGAAGTTCTTGATGAAGCACGTAATGCCCTGTACTACTTGGACGAGATCGCCCGCGGTCCACTTGGACACGTTCTTGAAGATTTAGATAGCGCTCTTGAACAGCTCGGAGTCGCGCTTCCAGTCGGCGCAACACCTCTAACTATGGGTTCTTGGATTGGTGGCGACCGCGATGGCAACCCATTCGTAACTGCCGAAGTAACTCGCAGTGTTTTCATCATGCAGCGTTCACACGCGATCAGTAACTTGATTCCGTTGATGGATCGGGTAATTGAAGATCTATCAATCAGTCGCACGGTTGCTGGCGACGAGGCGCACATCGAAGAATTCCTAGCCAAGTCGGTGCAACCCCTTGCTGATTTAGATGAACGCTATGTCCGCATGAACGCTGAAGAACCATGGCGCCTTGCACTGATTGCAATCCGCCAAAAATTGTTTAACACACAAGAGGCTTCGCCGGCGGAAGTTGTTCCGGATGGTGCTTACGGTGAAACTGCTGAATTCTTAGCTGACCTGAATGCTGTTCGTGAATCCTTAGTGACTCTGGGCACTGAAGGCGTCGCGCTAAGAGTTCTCGATCGCGCGATGATTGTTGCTAGCGCGATCGGTTTACACTTAGCCGGACTTGACGTTCGTGAACATGCCGAGAAATATCAAGACACAGTTGCACAATTGGTTGGCTCACGTGCTAACTACCTAGAATTTGATGTGGCGCAGCGATTAGATTTTTTGCGCAACGAATTAGCACAAAATCGCATCCTTGGCCAGAGCAATCTTGAACTTACAGGAGATGCCCAGCCAACTTTTGCTGCCTACACAGAAATCCGTGAAGGCCAAAACCGATTTGGTCATGAAGTTTGCCAAACAGCAATTGTTTCCATGACGCGTGGAGCCGACGATTTGCTCGCTGCTGTAATTGTTGGTCGTGAAGCTGGTCTGGTTGATTTAGTTAATGAAGTAGCCCGCGTAGATTTCGTTCCACTATTGGAAACTGTTGATGAACTACTTGCGGCAGATCGAATTTTGGAAGATCTGCTAAGCACCGCGCCATACCGCGAATATGTTCGACTACGTGGCAATGTTCAAGAAGTGATGTTGGGTTACTCCGACTCAAATAAAGATGCTGGTATTTTGACTTCGCAGTGGCAGATTCACCTAGCCCAGCGTCGTCTGCGCGATGTCGCAAACAAATACGGCGTGCGCTTACGTCTCTTCCATGGTCGTGGCGGAACTGTTGGCCGTGGTGGTGGCCCAACATTTGAGGCAATCATGGCTCAGCCATGGGGAGTTCTTGATGGCGAGATCAAGCTCACTGAACAAGGCGAAGTGATTTCGGATAAGTATCTACTGCCGCCATTGGCTCGCGAAAATCTTGCCCTAACTCTGGCCGCAACTCTTGAGGCCTCTGTACTTCACCAAAATTCCATCGTGCCAAAAGATAAATTGACGCAATGGGATGAAGTCATGAACCTAGCTTCTGGCTCGGCCATGAGCAAGTATCGTTCGCTGGTTCAAGATCCTGATTTGCCTGCCTACTTTGCATCTTCCACTCCAGTTGGTGAATTGGCCGATGTGCACATGGGTTCGCGCCCGGCACGTCGCCCAGATACTTCGTCAGGCATTTCTGGTCTTCGCGCTATTCCTTGGGTGTTTGGCTGGACTCAGTCCAGGCAGATTGTGCCTGGCTGGTTCGGCGTTGGCAGTGGGCTGAAAGCAGCTCGCGAAGCTGGTCATGGCGATGCACTGGCAGCCATGTTGAAAGAGTGGAATTTCTTCTCAAACTTCATCTCGAATGTTGAAATGACTTTGGCAAAGACTGACATGGACGTTGCCGCAAGTTATGTTAAAGAACTTGTGCCAACTGAACTGCAGCATCTGTTCGATGTAGTTAAGGCTGAATTTGAGTTGACCCAACAAGAGGTTTTGAATCTTACTGGCGAAGCAACTGCGCTTGAAAATAGTGAGTCGCTTGCCCGGACCCTTCTGATTCGCGACAAGTACTTGTTGCCACTGCACTACCTGCAGGTAAGTTTCTTACAGCGCGTGCGTGAAGTTCGTGCTTCTGGTCAAGAACCTGATGCTGCTCTTCGTCGCGCGCTCAGTGTTACCGTTAACGGAATTGCTACCGGTCTTCGAAATACCGGTTGAGTTAATTTAGTTGTTTTTCAGCGGTATCGACAACGTTTGCTAACAACATGGCTCGAGTCATTGGTCCGGTGCCGCCAGGCATTGGCGCTAAGTAGCCAGCAATCACAGCTGCATCTGGATGAATGTCGCCCAGTAGTCCCGCATCTGTGCGAGTAATTCCAACATCTAATAGCGCTGCGCCAGGCTTTATCATGTCTGCAGTAATGAAGTGTGGCACCCCGGCAGCAGCAACCACGATGTCAGCACGTTTCAAATGTGAGACTAAATCTTTGGTGCCGGTGTGGCACAGAGTTACAGTCGCATTCTCGGACCGACGAGTTAACAACAGACCAAGTGGACGACCAACAGTTACTCCCCGGCCAACAACAACAACTTCAGCGCCATCAATCGCAACATCGTAAGCGCGCAATAATTCAACGATGCCTCGTGGGGTGCAAGGAAGCGGCGCCGGTTCGCCCAGCACAAGTCGACCTAAGTTCATGGGATGCAAGCCATCTGCATCTTTGTTCGGATCCATTAGTTCAAGGGCAGCGTTGGCATCCAATCCGCGAGGAAGTGGCAACTGAACTATGTAGCCGGTGCAAGCCGGATCGGCATTCAACCTATCGATTGCATCAAGCACATCAGCCTGGCTAGCATTCGCTGGTAAGTCAACGCGGATAGAAGTGATGCCGACTTCTGCACAATCTTTATGTTTGCCGCCAACATAGGCATGTGAACCTGGATCATCGCCGACAAGAATAGTGCCAAGACCGGGAAAAACACCCTTAGTTTTCAGGACTTCAACCCGAAGTCGCAGTTGTTCTTTGACCGCAGCAGCGGTTGCCTTGCCATCAAGAATCACAGCACTCATCGGGGGTCCTTTTGGTTATTCAACATGTCCAACAATGCCACATAGCCGCGGATCCAGTCACACCCGGTTAAGCGACAACGAGGTGTTGTGCACAAGATGGCTCTCGTTCGCGCTTTAGGTGGGTTATTACTAAACTATGAGCAGAAATATAAGTTTCAAACCAAGTTCAAACCCCACTGACTAATGACTTTTCGGAGTGAATTGTGACCGACATTTTGAAAGAAATGTATGAAGGTACGATGGCGGGCAATGCACCGAGAGTGCTGGAACTTACAAATCTTGGCCTTGCTGAAGGCATGACACCCGAAACTCTATTGTTCGAAGCGCTAATTCCAGCATTGGAAGAAGTTGGCGCTCGATTTGAACGCGGTGACTATTTCGTGCCTGAGATGCTGATAGCCGGGCGGGCCATGAACGGCGCTTTAGATGTGCTCCGACCACTTCTTGCTGACACCGGCGCGGAACCTATCGGCACCTTTGTGATGGGAACAGTTAAGGGTGATGTGCATGACATTGGTAAAAACTTGGTGAACATCATGCTCGAAGGCGCAGGCTTTACCGTTATTGATCTTGGTGTTCAAGTTAGCCCCGAGAAATTTGTTGCAGCAGTTCAGGAGCACAAGCCGGACATTGTTGGTATGTCCGCATTCTTAACAACAACGATGCCTATGTTTAAAGTCAACATGGAAGAACTCACTAAGGCCGGATTACGCGATGACGTTATCGTGCTGGTGGGTGGCGCTCCAGTGACCCAAGAGTACGCTGATGTGGTGGGCGCTGACGGATACGCAGCCGATGCATCAACTGCAGTGCGCATGGCTAAATCTTTAATCGCCGCTAAACGCGGTAAATAAAGTCGCTCCGAGGGGAACTCAAATGCATACCGTACTCAGTTCAGCTAGCAAAGAAATCACTATGGGCAACGACTTGCCATTTGTAATCATTGGCGAGCGCATCAATCCAACTGGACGCAAAGTTTTCCAAGAGAAATTGCGTGCAGGAGACCTTTCGACACTTGAAATTGATGTTGCAGACCAGGTTGCCGGCGGCGCAGACATGCTTGATGTGAACATGGGCGTTCCGTTAACTGACGAGCCAGCACTTCTAGCCTCGGCCATACAGTTGGTGCAGTCACTTACAGATCTGCCGATCTGTATCGACTCATCTATCGTCGAGGCGTTAGAGGCAGGTCTTGCTGTTTATCAGGGCAAAGCGCTCATTAACTCAATGACTGGCGAAGACGATCGCATGGAAGCCATACTTCCGCTTGTAAAGAAGTACGACGCAGCCATCATTGCTTTGCCTAATGATGAGACTGGCATTCCAATGACTGCCCCAGAGCGCATGCTCATTGTCGACAAGATTGTGGCTGCGGTTGAAAAAGCCGGCATCTCGCTAGAAAACTTGCTGATAGATCCGTTGGCAATGACAGTGGGAGCAGATCCAGAGGCAGTGAAAAACACCTTAGAAACCATTTTTCAAATCAAGGAAAAATACGACCTAAACATGTCTATTGGTGGCTCAAATGTTTCATTCGGTTTACCGTCTCGTCACGCGCTCAACGCAGCCTTCATTCCAATGGCAATTGCTGCCGGCTTAACCTCGGCAATCATGGATGCTCGCACCCCAGCGGTAGTTGAATCAGTGCGTGCCAGCGATTTACTAATTGGAAATGACGCCTGGGGCGGTAACTGGATTACCCGTTTCCGCGCGCAACAGAATGGCTAATTAGTTCTAGTAGTCTTGGGCTACTTGCCATAGTAAAGGTACCCTCGTGAGTGATTCAACAGATTCAGGTTCTGCAGTTGATGCAGCCGGTGTTGGTCGCGTGCAACTTAAATTTGTGCCAAGCGGGCAAGAAGTTCGAGTTCCACCTGGCGTGTCAGTATTTGATGCCGCGTCCTGGAACGGATTAGCCATTGATTCCACCTGTGGTGGTCATGGCACTTGTAAAAAATGTAAAATCCAAATCCTTGAAGGTGAAGTGCCGATTTCCAACTTGGATATTCGAGCTTTTTCTTCAGAGCAACTCGCTGATGGTTGGCGTCTGGCCTGTGTGGCACGAGCAAATTCAAACTTGAAGGTAGACATTCCGCCACTTTCAACTCGGCCAAAGGCAGCAACAGTTGGCGTGGGTCGCCAAGTTATTTTGCGCCCTGCAGTCCAAAAACGTTACGTGGAACTTGCTGAACCAAGTTTGCACGATCAGGCAATGGATCTAGAGCGTCTACAACTAGCTATTGACGATATCGCCTTCACAGTAGATCTAGATGTCTTGAAAACTTTGCCAACGATTTTGCGCGCATCACGATGGAAAGTTACTGCAGTGATCAATGACGATGTACTGATTGCCGTAGAACCAGGCGACACCACAGCTTTAAATTACGCAGTTGCATTTGATTTAGGAACCACAACAGTCGTGGCAACCCTACTTGACTTGGCAACTGGAACCCCTGTTTCTGTTAAGTCGATGCTCAATAAGCAGCAACCATTTGGCGCCGATGTTATTTCCCGAATTTCAGCGACCATGATGGATAAAAACGCTGCATCCTTAATGCAGAAAGCTGCATTGGATACTTTAAATGAATTGGTCAGTGAAGTTTGTGCTGAATCAGGTGTAGCGCTAGCCAACATTTATGATCTAGCTATTGCAGGCAATGCGACGATGATAGAACTGCTACTTGGCATTGATCCAGAGCCAGTTGGGGTTGCGCCATTCATCACGGTTACTCGTGATTGGCCAGTGTTGCGGGCTAGTGAAATTGGGCTCTCAATGCAGTCTGGCGCTCGTTGCTACATCTTCCCGCTTTTTGGTGCTTATGTTGGCGGCGATATTGTGGCGGGCGCTCTTGCAACAGGCATGGATCGCGACAAACGTGTTCGTTTGCTAATCGATGTGGGAACTAATTGTGAGATTGTGCTTTCGGATGGCGACAAGATTCTTGCTACTGCCGCGCCTGCTGGCCCCGCATTTGAGGCAGCCTCAATTTCTTGTGGCATGAGGGCAGCCGATGGGGCAATCGAAGTAATTCAAATAACCACCGAGGAAGTTACTTTAGGCGTCATTGGCGATGCGGTACCTGTTGGGCTTTGCGGCTCCGGGCTTGTAGACGCTGTTTACGCGCTGCATCAAGTTGGGCTGATTGATGATTCTGGTCGTTTCGCCACTAATGAAGTTGCCGAGCAGATTGCCCCAGCAATTGCAGCGCGCTTGATAACGAGAGCTAACGAAGAGCGCGCGTTTATTTTAGCTTGGGAAGATGACGAGCCATCTGTTTACCTTTCCCAGCGCGATGTGCGTGAGCTACAGTTTGCAAAAGCATCGATTGCCACTGGATGGCGTCTACTACTTGATGAGCTCGGCCTAACTGATGACGATGTTCAGCAAGTGTTGCTTGCTGGTTCATTTGGTTCGTATTTATCGCCTGCATCAGCGATTGGAATCGGTCTTGTGCCCAAACTTCCTGTTGCTCGAATTGTTAGTGCAGGCAATGTTGCTGGTGAAGGCGCCAAAATGGTTTTGCTTTCGCAAGCTGAACGCCACGGTGCCAATGCACTGCTTGCAGAAGTAGCTTATGTGGAACTTTCCGACCGAGCAGATTTCAACGATAAATTCATGGTGGAGTTGGCACTGCCATC
>JBAXKB010000035.1:0-10801 GCA_037137575.1 Actinomycetes bacterium | reverse complement strand
CGCGAGATTCCAAATGCTGCGCTGGTGATTGTGGGCGATGGCCCGTACCGCGGGACTCTTGAGAAAAAAGTACGCGAACTGGGCTTGCATAACTCAGTGCATTTTGCTGGGCGAGTGGATTACGAAAAACTTCCGGCTTGGTATTTAACCGGCGATGTTTTTGCCATGCCGTGCCGCACTCGAAATGCGGGCTGGGATGTTGAAGGTTTAGGCATTGTTTATTTAGAGGCGTCCGCTAGTGGTTTACCGGTTATCGCCGGCGACTCTGGCGGTGCGCCTGATGCGGTTTTGAATCAGCAAACTGGTTTGGTTGTTGATGGGCGTGATCAAGGCGACATTGTTAAAGCGTGTGTGCGGTTGTTAGGAGATGAGCCACTTCGCAAACAACTAGGAGCCGCTGGCCGAGTTTGGGTAGAACAACACTGGACCTGGGATAACGCAGCACAAACTTTGCAAGATTTACTGAATTAGCGTTTTGATGAAATTGCGAGTTTGAAGCGCATGCTTAGTGAAGGTGCGAACTTTGGTGCGCGGATTCCTCCTGGTGGGCATTCAGGTATAACCAATCGGTTCTGCACATTTAGCCAACACAACGCAGTGGCAGCTAACAAGCACGCAACTCGCACACTCTGAATCAGTACACCGTTTGTGTGCAGTAATTGGAAGTCACTGTATTTGCCGGGGTAAAGGTATTGGCCACAGGCAACTGAGGTAGCAAGTAAGCCAACGATAATCCAGAACCGTGGTTGCCTATTGAACGCAGCAACTGCGACTAACCCAACAATCCAGATTGAGTACTGCGGTGAAAGTACCCGACTGGTGCAAAGAGAAATCAACACAGCAAGCATCGCAATATCTGCGCCCGGAATCATTGCCAAGCGACCCTGCCAATGCCACCGAGCTATCACAGCAATCAACGCCACAAGCACCAGAGTCATTGCAAGAGATACGTATTTTGTGCCCGCGGCAGTTATTTCCCAAGAGCCGTAACGAAAAGCGATGGCCTGTTGATTATCGGCCTTACCAAAAATCATGTAAGGCAGTGCGCCAACAGATTCAATCTGCAAGCCGCGTTTACCTTGGCCCGATAGGAACGACAAACTATCGCTCCACCAGAAATACAAGATTGCGGTGGCCGCAAAACTAACCCCGGCAAACCAGGCAAAACCTTCTGTGAATTTATGGCGAACAAGGCCGAGCAGACCAAACACTGGCCAAACTTTTAGCAAGAAGCCAATGGCAATCCAAATACCGAATCGGCGCGCATTCGTAGCGGCAAGTAAGGCGGCAACAATTGCAAGAGTTGGGAACACATCGAAGCGTCCAACAAGAATCGGGCCAACAAAAATGGGTGCACTTAACCAAATGAGCGCGGGTAAGTAATTTGCCGACTGTTTCGTGTTGCCGTTTGCGTCTTTGCGAACCCGACCTGCCCAAAGCAGTAAACCAAGAAGCGCTAGATCCGCCACTAGCACCAGTTGAATAAAACCGATCATGCCAGCATGCAATTTGTAGCCAAGGATAAAAATCCAAGCAGCGAGCGCAGGGTATTGCCAAGCATCGTTAGTCCAAAGTTGATCTTGGGCGATGCCAGGTGAGTTAGGGAATGTTCCATTGGCAATGTTGTTTCCCCAGTAGTCGTACAAGCTCACATCAGAAAATAGAGCTGAACCACCTGGGTAATGCAGCCACTGCAAGCCTGCGCCAACTGCCCAATAGCGGGTAGCGATGTAGGCAGCAACAATGAACGCCGTTATGGCGATCTGCAAAACAGTTGAGTCAGCACCAAATCCATTAATCAGATTTTTCTTACGCGCTTCTTTAGCGCGAATCAGTTGGGCTTGACGCACATCGTTTGCTCTCGGCTTTTTGGTGGCCATTAATACCTCTAGCTGTACATGCTGGCGATTTGCTCAGCGAAGTCGGCAGTAATTAAATGGCGTTTGATGCTCAGCTTCGGAGTTAGGTATCCGTTATCAATGGTTAAGTCGTTTGGCAAGATTACAAACTTCTTGATGGCCTCAGAGTTTGAAACTGCCTTGTTTGCATCATTAACTGCAGCTTGAACTAGTGCTCGAACTTGTGAGTCGCTAATTAGTTGGTCGATTGACGCAGCAGGTATGCCATGTGATTCCAAAATAGCTGGCAGTGCATCTTCATCCAATGTGACCAGCGCTGAAATGTAAGGCAAAGCATCGCCAACTACAACACACTGACTAATGATTGGGTGTGCGCGAAGTCTGTCTTCTAAAACTGCAGGAGCAACATTTTTACCACCAGCCGTTACAAGAATTTCCTTTTTACGTCCAGTGATGCGCAGGAATCCATCAGCATCGAGTTCGCCAATGTCACCGCTGTGTAGCCAGCCATCTGCTGAAAGCAGCTCCGCAGTGGCAGCTTCGTTATTCCAGTAGCCCTTGAAAATATGATGACCACTAAGTAACACTTCGCCATCGTTAGCAATGCGAACACTTGTGCCCGGCACAGGTCGGCCAACAGTTCCGATTTTTAATGATTGTGGTCGGTTCACAGTGGCGCCGGCTGTGGTTTCGGTCATGCCGTAGCCTTCCAAAATCACAATGCCAAGTCCTCGGTAAAAATGACCAAGCCGTGCGCCTAGCGAAGCTCCGCCGCTGATGGCGTGAGTTACTCGGCCACCCATTGCCGTGCGCAGCTTGCTGTAAACGAGTTTGTCGAAAAGTGAATGCTGGGCCTTTAGAAGAGATGATGCTTTACCGGTTTCAGTGGCCTGGCTGTAGGCAATGGCAACAGCAGCTGCTCGATCAAAAAGTTTGCCTTTGATTGAACTTTCTTTGTGCGCATTTGTGCCAGCAGTGTTGAAGATTTTCTCAAACACCCGCGGCACAGCAAGTAAGAAGCTCGGCTTGAACGACTGCAGTTGTTTCAGCAGCGCGGCCGGGTTAGGGCAGTGGCCAATAGTGACGCCGCCGCGGAACATTGCGAGTTCAATCATGCGGCCAAACACATGAGCCAGTGGCAAGAACAGCAATGTTGAAGCCTCAGGTGTGCCAAATACTTCGGGCAAGATCTGGATTAGGTTGTCGCACTCGGCCATGAAGTTGTGATGCGTAAGCATGCAACCTTTTGGTCGGCCGGTCGTGCCTGATGTGTAAATGATGGTGGCAACATCGCCCAGATTGGCATGAGTGCGTCGCTGCTCTAACGCGTCATCAGAAATTTCGTGTCCGCGAATTGCAAGCGCCGCAAGTGCGTCTTCTTGGAAAACGTATCTGTTTGTCATCTCAGGTAAGTTGGCGGCAACAGTTTCGAAAGTTGCAACAACGCGATTGGTTTCAAAAAAGGTGGCTACAACTTTGGCATCCGACATCATCCATTCAACTTGTTCAGCTGATGAAGTTTCATAAATTGGCACACTGATCGCACCTGCATACCAAATGGCGTAATCAACAACTGTCCATTCGTAAACTGTGCGCGAGAAAATCGCTACGCGGTCGCCTGCTTTGATGCCATCGGCAATTAAACCTTTGGCTACGCTGCGAACTTGATCGCGGAATTCAACCGCAGAAACGGGAGCCCAGCCCGAGCCATCTACTTTGGCAAATACTGTGTGTGCTGGGTGAGTGGCTGCATTTTCTTCAACATGATCTGTGAGGTTGCCGGCAAGGATAGGCGCGGCCAAAGCTGGCTCTACAACTTCGCGCATGTTGGGCTTCCTTCGCTTGCTTGTCCAAAAGATCGTACTTAAGTGTGGCAGGGGTTGGTATGGAAAATCGGGCCAACCCTACTTTTTGGGGAAGTGTTTTGCGGTACAGGGCTTCGATGACTAGCGTATTAGTTGTGTCGGAATCTGAAGGCTTTTATAAGTTCCTCAAAAACGTGGCTATTGGCCCCGCTATTGATGTGTCATTTCATCCGTGGGTTTTCGGCGTAGAGAACATTCCAGCTGATGGCGGCGCAATTCTGGCTAGCAATCACTTGTCGTTTTCCGACTCAATTTTCTTGCCGGTAAAAGTTCCGCGCAAAATCACATTTTTAGCCAAGAGCGAGTACTTCACTGGCTCAGGCGTTAAAGGCAAAGTTACCGCTGCCTTTTTTAAGGGCGCCGGCCAAGTACCAGTCGATCGCACGGGCGGGCGAAATGCCAGCACAGCTGCCATTGACACGGGAGTTCGGATTTTGAATGAGGGCAACCTGTTGGGTATTTATCCAGAGGGTACGCGTTCGCCAGATGGCAAGTTATACCGTGGCAAAACAGGTGTGGCTCGCATGGCCCTTGAAGCACGAGTTCCAGTTATTCCGATTGCCATGATTAACACTGACAAAGTGCAACCGATTGGTCGCACTCGACCAAACTTCAATGTTGATGTCGGCATTCGCATTGGCAAGCCACTCGATTTCTCACGCTATTACGGCATGGAAGACGACCGCTTCGTACTGCGTTCCCTCACTGACGAAATCATGTACAAAATCATGGAACTTTCGGGCCAAGAATATGTCGATATGTATGCATCACGTGCGAAGGCCAAGAAAACCGAATCTTAAAGTTTCAGTTCTTGGTCGAATCTAAAGTTTTAGTGAGCCGCTAGTGGCGCACCTTTAGGCTGGCCAATGTTGTTCAGCAGCCGAGTGAACCAATCCGAAGTGGTATCAAATGGCTTTGCCCCAGCTACCCGCTCGAATTCACAAGCGCGAATTACGTTGCCCTGGTCCTCGTCTTGACCAACCAAACCACTGATGCCATCAAGGGCAGCCTGAACTGCAACCTCGGCACACGCCTTAATTAATTCGCGATCGCGTTCGTTAGCCGGAGCTGAACGAGAGTAGTAGCCGCTCTTTTGCACAAGCACTTTTTCGGCACCGATCATTGGCGCAAACTGCTTAGCAAACCATTCGCCAGGGTTGATTTTGTCGATCTTCACATGGCCGAAAGCATCGCGCGGAACTTCTTCGCCGCGAGACTGAAGTTCAGCAACGATTGAATCAACGCCGGCACCTTCACTAAGGAAAATGTTTACATTACCGATTTCGTCCATCACAGCGCGAAGGCGAGTGGCTTCAGCAGCAAGGTCGATATCAAGTTCTGGCACATAAACCGCATGAAGATCGCGACGCACTCGCGAAACGCCAAATGTTTCAAGCCAAGCGGTGTCATCGAGAAGTTTCTGGTAACTAACGGCAGTTGCTGCAGTTA
The DNA here is from genome assembly GCA_037137575.1 of Actinomycetes bacterium. Lineage (GTDB taxonomy): Bacteria > Actinomycetota > Actinomycetes > S36-B12 > UBA5976 > UBA5976. Next base: position 5,628 of record JBAXKB010000035.1, on the reverse strand, counting down.
ACCAACCACAGTGACGACCCATAACTTCGTGCACAATAAGCATGCGTGGATTAGCTGTGTGTTCTGAGACAACATTGCTGAAGTAATGCGCGCCTTCATCGGCTGCGGTCCAAGCGCCAAGTGACTGTGCGATTGGATACACATCGTTATCGATGGTCTTTGGCATACCAACCACACCGAGGCCGTAGTTGTTACCGGCAAGGTAGGCGGCTAAGTCAGCGGCAGCAGTGTTGGTGTCGTCGCCACCGATGGTGTGAAGGACATCAACACCATCTTTTACAAGTTGTTCGGCAGCAACCTGTTGTGGATCTTGACCTTCTTGGACCAAGCCACGCTCAACGCAGTCTTTGATGTTAGTTAGCTTCACGCGGCTATTGCCAATAGGTGAGCCACCAAAAGCCTGTAGTAAGCCAGCGTTGGCCCTAATTTCTGGGGTAACCACGATTGAATCGCCGCGAAGCAGGCCGTGGTAGCCACTGCGATAAGCAATGATCTCGATCTGCGGAGCTACTTCGGTGTAACGCTCAATAAGCGCGCCTACAGCGGATGATAAACATGGGGCCAGACCGCCAGCGGTCAAAAGGGCAACTTTCTTTACAGTCATGCCATCTAATCTATCGGTCGGTGTTTTCACTTGCTCATAGTGGTTCATCGCATTTGCAAGAACTGGATTTAGTAATCAGCGCCTCGCCCGACTAACCTAGAAAGCGTGACTGAATTAACTTGGCCCAATTTGCCAGCCGCTCAACAACCAGAGTGGCCAGATGCTGCTGCGCTTGAAAAGGCGCAGGAAATTTTGCGTGCATTACCGCCGCTAGTTTTCGCAGGCGAATGTGATGATTTGACGGCCAAACTCGGTCAGGCTGCACTTGGCAATGCTTTTGTTTTGCAGGGCGGCGATTGCGCTGAAACTTTTGCGGCTAACACAGCTGATTCAATTCGCGCTCGACTAAAAACAATTTTGCAGATGGCGATAGTGCTTACTTATGGCGCTTCGCTTCCAGTTGTGAAGATTGGCCGTATTGCTGGCCAGTACGGCAAACCACGCAGCGCTGGCATGGAAACCATTGATGGCGTTTCGTTGCCTTCATACCGCGGCGATGCGGTTAACGGGTTGGACTTCACCCCGGAATCACGCATTCCAGATCCGATGCGCCTAGTGCAGACTTACCACGCAAGCGCATCAACTTTGAACCTCGTGCGCGCGTTCACACAGGGTGGTTACGCAGATTTACGCCAAGTGCATTCATGGAATCAAGATTTTGTAAGCGAATCAGCACCTGGCAAACGTTATGAAGAAGTTGCTGGCGACATTGAGCGCGCAATTGCATTCATGACAGCATGTGGCGCCGACCCAGAAGAATTCCGTCGCGCAGACGTTTACGCAAGTCACGAAGCATTGCTACTTGATTACGAAAAGCCAATGACGCGCGTTGATTCGCGTTCCGGCAAGCTCTACGACGTTTCGGGTCACTTTGTTTGGGTAGGCGAGCGCACCCGTGAACTCGATGGCGCCCATGTAGATTTCGTTTCCAAAATCAACAACCCAATCGGCGTGAAGCTTGGCCCTAAGTCAACACCAGAGATTGTGCTTGCCTTGATGGATCAGTTGAATCCCGAAAAGATTCCAGGTCGCTTAACTTTCATTACCCGTATGGGCGCCGGCACAATTCGCGATGTTTTGCCAGGCATCATTAAGACTGTTCAAGAAACAGATCATCCAGTTGTGTGGATGTGCGATCCGATGCACGGCAATACCAAAGAGACGGCTTCAGGTCATAAAACGCGTTTGTTTGATGACGTGCTTGATGAAGTTAAAGGTTTCTTTGAAGTGCACCGCGCTCTGGGTACACACCCAGGTGGAATTCACATTGAACTAACTGGCGACGATGTAACTGAATGCTTAGGTGGCGTAGGCGGAGTAGCTGAAGCTGATCTTCCATTCCGCTACGAAACAGCATGTGATCCACGGCTTAATCGAGTGCAGAGTTTAGATTTGGCTTTCCAAGTGGCCGATATGTTGCGGGCGCGCTAGTCAACTTTTGTTTGCGACAATCGCCAACGGATTAGATTTCTAAGTGCAAAACCCCATCGGGTTTGTGTGGACTAAGTTCAACTAGATACATTGCGACCAAAATACACAGCGCGCCAGCTACCAAACGCCTGGTTAATTGGTCCGTGCCAATAGATACGCCAGCAATGCCGGCAAAAACTGGTTCCATCGTAAGAATGATTGCGGCGCGAGTTGAACTAACTTTGCTTTGCACCCAAGTTTGTGCAAAAAAGCCCAGGCACGATGCAAATAGGGCGAGCAACACAATGCATAACCAAGCGGTGTTATTCGGCGGCAGCGCTGGGCCACCTTTAATCAGACTTAGCGTGACACTAAACAGTGCCACCACACAAAGTTGCACTGTGGTAAGTCCGTAAACGATGTTGGTTTGCGACCAGCGGCTCAAGCCCACAATGTGACAAGCAAATAGGAATGCGCAGATAAGTGTGATTAAGTCGCCAGTGCTCACTTCAGTGCCTTTAAGCGCGATAAGACCCAGGCCAACTGTGGCCAGTCCCACTGAAATCCAGGCGTATCGAGTGATTGGTTGCTTTAGAACAAACCCACTAATGAGTGGGGTGATGACCACGAACATGCCAGTGATGAATCCTGAAGCAGTGGCAGTTGTTCCTTTTAGGCCAACCATCTGAGCGAGATAGCCAAGTCCCAGAAGTAATCCCAAAACAGTGCCATGCGCCAATTGATTGCGGGTTAACGCCATGATGGCTTTCGGACGAGCCAGCAGCATTACTAGCGCTGCGATAGTGAATCGCCAAGCCATTAAGTCGGCCACCGTCATGTATTTCAGTACGTATTGATTGGTGACGAATGTGAAACCCCAAACGAAGGTTACAAAGATTAGAAGTGCAGTGGCCGCAGTGCTACTGCGTATGGCAAATCGTGACACAGGGGATTAAACAATCTTCAAGATGATGGTGCTACCAGGAGGGGCCATTGAACCGCCGGCTGGATCTTGCGAGTACACCTGATTCAAAACAACCAGTGGCACATAATTCTCGACAACAACTTCAAATCCTGCGTTTGTCAGAGTAGTTTTAGCGACTTCAACATCGAGACCAATAACGTTAGGCACTGGCACCGGTGGTGGGCCCTTGCTGATCACTAGGTGAATAGTTTCACCCTTCTTAAGAGATGAGCCAGGAGTTGGATCGCTTGAAATAACTGAGCCCATTTCACTTGCATCAAAAATCTGATCTTTGATGTCAACAACTAACCCGAGTTTCTGCAACTGCTTAGTGACAACTTTGATGTCTTTACCAGCAATCGGCGGAATGATAACTGGCGCAGGACCCTTTGAGATTTGCAAGATAACGGGTGTGTTGCGTTTAACTTTTGCTCCGCGAATTGGCAAGGTGCCAACAACTTTGCCAATCGGGACTTTGCTGTGATAAACCTCAACAGTTTGCGAAATTGAAAGCGTTAAATCCTGCAGAATCTTTTTGACATCGTTGGGGTCTTTGCCCTTTAGATCTGATGGAATGATGTAACGCTCTTGCCCTTTGGAAACATTGACTTTCACAATGCTGCCTTTTTTAGCTGAAGTAGTGCCCGCTGGGTCAGTACTTACAACGGTTCCATTGGGCACGGTTTCCGAGAACACTTGCTCGGTAGCGACTTTGAAGCCGACATTTTCTAGGTTTGAGTTTGCAGTCGAAGCCGACTGGCCCGTCACGTCTGGCACCACGACTTTTGCCCCAGATAACAAGAACCAAGCAAGTCCACCAACAATCAAGGTAACGAAGAGTCCAGCAGCTATTAGGCGGTTGCGCTTTACTCGCTTAGTTGCAGTTCGGCGGGCAGTCGGTGGCTGCGCTGCAGATGAAGGTTGGGCCGGCCCAGACATTCCTGGGTTAGCCAGCACTAATGTTTGGTGTGTAGGTAGCACTGTAGTTAGTGCTTCAGCTGCTGGTACGGCAGAGCTGGCTCGGTTAACAGCGTCGAGAAATACGTGTGCATTAGCAAAACGATCGTTTGGATTACGACGCGTAGCAGCAAGTACTAAGTGATCTACCGCAGGTGGTACGTCGTGGGAGATAGTGCTTGGCGCTGGCACGTCATTATTAACATGCATGTAAGCGACTTCAAGCGGTGAATTTCCAGCGTAGGGAACTCGCCCAGTTAGCATCTCAAAAAGCAAGATGCCAGCTGAGTAAACATCCGAGCGCTGATCAATTGTGCGTTGCTGAACTTGTTCAGGCGAAAGGTAAGCCATCGTGCCCAATAAAACCGCGCCAGTTGAGTCGCTGACCGGGGTGTCATCAATAATTCGAGCCAGGCCGAAATCGGTAACTTTGATTACTCCAGCGTCTGTAATTAAAACATTTTCAGGTTTGATGTCGCGATGTACGAATCCAGCTTCGTGAGCTGCCGATAACCCAGCAAGCACAGCTTTCATAATTTCCAATGCGTGTGCACTAGTGACCGAGCCGTTTGTCGTTAGTAACTGACGGATTGTGCGACCAGGTACAAATTCCATGATCAGATATGGGAACCCGTTAGACACGCCCTGATCATGCACAGCAACAACATTGGGATGCGCAAGCGCTGCAGCTGATCGAGCCTCAAGCATGAAGCGTTCAACAAACCCAGGGTCGGCGGTAAAGGCAGGAGCCAGAATTTTGATGGCAACAGTTCGGCCCAGTCGTAAATCAAGTGCTTGATAAACCGTGGCCATTCCGCCGCGAGCAATTAGTTCGTCAATCCGATAGCGATCATCAATCACGCTGCCCAAATGCAGATCAGGGGTTGATTCACTCACTCCATCAGTCTAAAGCCGCACGTTGAAACCACTCGGTAGGCAGTGCGCAGGGTAGATTCGTGTTAGCCAAAGGGGATGATTTTGATGAAGCAGTTTGCATACTTAGGTGTGCTGGCAGTGTGCCTACTTGGTACAGGCTTGCTTGAAGTTTTCCTTCGAGCCAGGGTGTATCGCCGCTGGCTGCGGTTGATCCTTACGCTAGTTCCAGTTGTTTTCATTTTTGTTCACTGGGATATTTACGCGATTTCGCAAAATCATTGGACCTTTGACTCTGATTATGTAACCGGAATTATTGCCGTAGCCAATGTGCCGCTGGAAGAAGTGTGTTTCTTTATCGCAATTCCGATCTGTTCAATCCTCACGCTTGAAGCTGTGCGCAGTATGCGCAGTTGGCCTGTTGGCGACGAGGTTGCTGCTGATGCAGGTGATGAGCAATGAGCTATACCCAGTTGGCCATCGTTGGCGTTCTTTTGGCAGTCTTGAACGACATGTACTTGTTGCGCACAAAACTTTTGACTCGTCGAATATTTTGGGTTTCATACAGCATCATCATCTTTTTCCAACTGCTTTCAAATGGCGTGCTGACCGGACTGCGCATTGTGCGCTACAACGGATTGGTCATCATCGGTAGCAGTACCCCAATTGATGCACCGCCGCCAATGTTTGGCGATGGTCGAGTATTTTTCGCGCCAGTTGAAGATCTGTTTTTCGGCTTTGCCTTAGTTCTGCTGTCGTTATCAATGTGGGTTTGGCTAGGGCGCAGAGGAGTTCAGCGCACACCAACAGCCGGCCCGCC
>JBAXKB010000034.1:0-11039 GCA_037137575.1 Actinomycetes bacterium | reverse complement strand
TCGGAGCCAATACGATTCCGTAATTCATCGGTCTCACGCTGCGCAGTATCACGCAATTCGGTAGTTTCGCGCTGCGCAGTATCACGCAATTCGCTGGTTTCGCGATCGATGCGCGTACGAAGTTCATTCGCGTATTGCTCAGTGCGTTCACGCAGCTGAGCCAATTCGATTTCAGTTCTACTGCGAAGCTCGCTAATTTCCTGTTCACCGCGTGCAATTAGCGCTGCAGCCTCATCTTGAGCTGATGCTTTTAATTCATTCGCCCACTGATCTGTGCTTGCCCGTAGCTCACCAACATAGGTTTCAGTTTGGCGGCGAAGTTGCGCAACTTCCGATAGCGTCGCATCCCGCAGGGCAACAGTTTCTAATTCAGTGCGCTGTCGTAATTCTGAAGTTTCATATTCCACTTGGTTTCTTAATTGTTCGGCAAACTCATTCGCAGCATCGCGGATCTGAGTTGCTTCGCCAAGAGTTGAAGCCGCTTCTGATGTTGCCTCATCGATAATTGCTGCTACTTGGCTATCTGAGCCGGCGATATGTGCATCAGCCTGTGATTGTGCGGCCGATAGGACTGCGCTGGCTTGCTCGCGCGCAGCTTCCAAAGTTGCAGTTGCCTCGCCGCGCAGTTTCCGAGCATCAACATTTGCCGCTTCCCGAATGCGCCTAGCTTCAAGGTCCGCAGTTTGCTTTAGGGCTTCACGATCATTTTCAGCATTAGTTAATGCCTGCGATGCTTGCTCCATAAGTTTGGCGGCGCGTTCACGGGCGGCCCTAATAATTACGGCCGCATCCTCAGCGACAAATTTGTTTAGGTCATCTTCATTGATATCAACGAACGTAGGTCGAGATACCTGTGCTTCGAGTTCAGCAATTCGAGCCTGCAGAGCGTTAACTAACCCTTGTTGATCTGCTTGAGTAGGCTGATTTTGGGTTTCAGGTTCAGCAGAGCCGCCGAACAGACGTCCAATACCGCGTGGGTTATTTTGGCTCATTGCATCCTCCCTTACTACCAATCAATAAGAATAGGCGTTAATGGGCGGTTCGGTAAAAGAGTTAACGATTCCGAGGGCGGCCAGAACTGCGTCCGCCACCGGCATTTCGTCGCCCGCCACTTCCAGGTCGGCCACGTCCGCCGCCTGTTGGGGCCGATTTTGCCAATTTCCAAGGCTTTCCAGAAGGTTCCTGGGCGCCGGTAATTTCAGTCAAATCACGTGAATCAGCAGTAACCCGAGTTACCTGCGGCTTAACACCGATGCGATCCATCATGCCAAGCACCGTGCGCTGCTGGCGTGGGCCAATGATTGTGACAACACGACCTTCATCACCAGCGCGGGCAGTTCGGCCCGAACGATGTAGGTAATCCTTTGGATCACCAGGCGGATCAACGTGCACAACTAGCGAGATGCCATCAACGTGGATACCACGAGCTGCAACATCGGTTGCAACAAGAACATCGGTAACACCTTCACGGAACTCATTGATTGTGCGAGTTCGCAAGTTCTGTGACTTACCACCATGCAGTGCGCCTACTGGAATGCCAACAAAAGCTAAATCGGAAGAAATTCGGTCCGCCGCAGCTTGCGTGCGCACGAACAAAATGCTCTTGCCATTACGAGCAGCGATGTGTTGTAACACTTCATCTTTCTCACGTGGCTCAACAATCAAAATATGGTGTTCCATAGTGGTAACGCTGGCACCGGTTGCAGAAGTTTCATGCAGAACCGGATCCTTAAGGTAGCGCGAAACCAGACGATCAACATCGCCATCAAGAGTCGCACTGAAAAGTAGACGTTGGCCTTCGGTTGGAACTAAATCCAAAATATCAATCATCTGTGGCATGAAACCCATGTCACACATTTGATCAGCTTCGTCCAACACAACAACCTGAATTTGTGACAAGTCACAATGACCCTGGTCAACAAGATCGCTCAAGCGCCCTGGTGTTGAAACCAAGATTGGAACGCCACGACGTAAGGCATCAATTTGTTTTGCGTATGGCATACCGCCAGCAATCAGACGAACATCCAAATCGATTACGCGTGCCAATGGGGTTAAGGCATCGGTTACCTGCATTGCGAGTTCGCGAGTAGGAACCAAAACAAGACCGAGTGGTTGGCGTGGTTTAGCTTTGCGGCCGGCAAGCTTTGTGAGCATGGCCAAACCGAATGCCAAAGTCTTTCCAGAACCAGTCTGAGCGCGGCCTAATACATCAAGCCCCGCAATCGCATCTGGCAAAGTCGCCTGCTGAATCGAGAACGGTTCAGTAATTCCATCTTTGGCCAGCAGCTTAACTAATGCCGGATGAACGCCAACTGATTCGAAAGTTTCAGTTCCACTTGGCGCTGGTTGTGCTTCGCGCTTCATTGCCTTGCCCGCAGCTGGTGGACGAGAGTTTGTGCGCGGTGGTCTGCGATCATAACTTGAGCCTGAATCGCGACGTGGAGCTGAACTACGCTTTCTTGGTTCGCTACGTGAGTCTGAATCGTATGAACCTGCTGGCTTTTTACGAGCTGGTGCTTCGCTGCGGCCTCGGCTTGGACGATCGTCAGAGCGGAAATCTACTGAATCGTTAAAAGTTTGTTTTGTGCGTGGTTTACGCTCTGGCTTGCTATCTTGCGCAAACCTTGAGGTCCGAGGCTTAGTCGGGGCTTCATCGCTACGCGGGCGACGTGCTCTAGGAGCTGAATCATCGCTTCGTGCTGGTCGACGAGTTGCTGGAGCATCGTCACTGCGTACTCTGCGAGTTGGGGCGTCATCACGGGAGCGACTTGGCTTTGTACCGGCATCATCACGACGCGTACGTCCTGACTTTGCGGGGATTTCATCTTCACGGGTAAAACGAGCTGGTTTAGTATTGACTGTTTTCGCCTTAGCTTTTTTGCCGTTAGTGGCACTTGATTTTTTGGCTACACCTTTTGCTGAGGCGGCTTTTGATTTACCAGCCTTGTCAACAGAACGATCTTTTTTTAATTTGCGAGCGCGCGGGCTTTCAGGGTTGGAACTTGACGCTGACATTATTGACCCCTGAACTTAGCTAGCAGATCTAGCATTACCCACGCTAAGGGACTTTTGAGCAATCACCTAATTGAGAAGCGTAATTTTTCGGGTTTTTTTCAGGGTTATTACGGAAAAATTCCTTAGTGCGTATAAGAATTTAGGTAGACGGAACTTTTGAAAATTCGTTAGCACCCAAAATGCTTTGAATTAGAGTTGCAAGGGCTTTTGCATTCTCATCGATTAAATCGAGAGCTAACTCATGAGTTGGGCCATCTGGCTGGTGGGCGTCTGCAATATCAAAGTCGCCAGAGGTCAAAATTGAATTGGTCTTGGTGATTAACCCCCGGTTTGCATCGAGTTCGCTAACGAGCCAAGACCAGCGTTGGGACATGTCTTCGGGCAACGGTGGGGCAACGAAGCCAATTCCCATTTGCGGATCAGGGGAAGTGAAAAGGCTTCCGTCTAACATCCCGTCATAAATTTTTTCTGCAATTTCAACAGCCTGCGGCAACGTGAAAATCCGGGAGCGAAACTTCGGAAAAGACTGGGCCAAAAACGACATCTGCTGCTGCTCCATGGTCAGAATTAAACCTTGGGCTTCAGGTTCGCCACCTTGGAAAAGTGAAGATACTCCAGGCTGAGTAATTTCAAAGCGCTCGGAAGCTACCTTGCATCGTTGGTCCCCGGCAACTGCATGGGTGCCACGTGAAGTCACGGCAAGTGAAAAATCGGTGCTAGCTAACCATGGGCCAACCTCGCGGCTAAAAATTTCATCGGCAACTGGGCTGCGGCAAATATTTGCTGTGCAGACGAACATCACTGAATCGGCCAGATTACTCATTAATTACAGCCTAACCCAGCAATCACTTTAGCCTTGACCACATTTGGCATTGATTGCGTCCATAACGATGGGCGTGGATCATTTCCTAACGCTGGCTCAGCGAATTTTAAATCAACGCGCCGAGTCGACTGTGCCGGTAATTCAATGTCAAAGCGCCAAACGTCACGATATAAATCAGTACCTTGAGAAACTGGGAGCACCGACTTGCCCCCAATTTTTGCAGATTCAAAAACTGACCCAAGTGGCACATGAATGAAAACCAACATTTTTGTTGCGCCCGGGTTGCTTGGCCGCATTGTGCCCAAATCAAATCGGGTTGTTACATATGCAGGTAGTCCGCTCGTTGGCGCCGTGTTATTCAGTGAAACTTTCATGACTGAATCTCGGTAAGGGAAATCTGCCTCACAAACGCCTTGTTCGTATCGAACATTTGCTTTGACGTACGCATCCAACTTGTTACCCGCTCCGTTTATCAGCACGACTGCAGTAGTTGGCTTATTTACATCGGCAAGTGAGCCGCCAATCGGTGACTTGAGAATCTTGCTTTGGACAGATTTCTCTTTAGCCCAAGCATGCAAATTTTTACTATGGATTGCTGGAATAAATGCCTGCAATAACCGAGCCGGCCCAATTGCGCCTGTTTGGAATTTTGCAAATGTTTTTTCGATAATTAAGAAAACAGCAGCATCTTTTTGTTTTGGATCAGAATAATCTTGATAAACACCGCGGGTTATGTAATCAACAGCATTTTTAGAGGAAATCTCGCGGCCATGAATTTTTACCGAACCAGTTACTTGCATAAAATCAGCTAATGCGTGTTCATTCATAGAAATAACACCATCAACTTGTTGGCCAAAATTTTGTTCCTCAAGGGCCGCCATTAGGCGCGCATTTGTTGGAAAGTCCGGCGAGATGTTCATGTCAGAGAACCTTGATAGGTCGTAGCCATATAGTTCTGCTTGATCTGGAGTTACATAATCGCGCCAATTGAGCAGTGGCCTGCGCATAACGCCTGTTTCTTTATAAATCGGCGAAAGTTTTAGTCGGCCCGCACTTGCGGTCAAGATACCCCATCCGCCTGGGAAGCCACCGATAGATCGTGCTTCAGCTCCGTTTTGAAATACCAACATCCACTTACGGGGACGGTCAATGCCAAGCAAAGCCGGAGCTATGTAACTAAACATCTTGGCATCTTCGACAATCGGAGCAAGATTGGCAAACCCAGTACCTAATTGCCGAACAGGGTCAGCCACAATCGCTGGTACCCCGTTCAAGTTCAAGGCGTTTATCTCATTTGCCCCGTGTTTAATAGGAGCACTTAGTTGGTTCAGAGAAGTGCTTAAAGTCAAAATGAATTTCAAATCGCTAAGCGACGTATTGGGTTTGCTATTGCGCAGATTATTTTCAAGCCCAGTCGTTGCAGCAAACGCAGCATTCAAATTGGTAGTAACGGTTCGCACAGCCGCAGGCGTTCGGCCTAAGTAAGGAATATGCGCTGCTGCCCACCACACGGGGCCAGTAGTTGATTGGTGAGCAGCTGTGACATCAGAGCGGATGCCTTTTAATAATTCTGCTGCCAGGTCCGCAGTTACATGTCCATTTTTCAAATTAGCCTGCTGGACTTGGCTCTTGATTCGAGAAAGATGATATTGCGCTTGCACACCTGAGTACACCAAGTAAATGAATCCAAAAACAACCAACGCGAAAACAAGTCCAATAGTTGGCTTTTTCCAATTAAGGCGGTTCTGAGGTTCCTGTGAAAGGTCGCTCAATTAATCCACCTCGCTGTGTTAATGAGTTATTTTTAAGAACTCAAGTCGCTTAGCTAAACGGGGGAACGCTTATCGACTAAATGAATTCTATTTGACTATTGCGCAAATACATTTCTAATCGGCTAGTGATTCGACTTTATTGCAAGGTTAAGAGCTATTTACCAGTCAATTTAAAGTTCTGGACAACCGTCTTATTGATCGTTATTTTCATGAAATTTGGACCTTTAGCAAAAGTTTTTGCTGGAACGACAATGGTAGCTGTTGTTGCTTTTTTGCCGACTTTAACGGTGATTAGTTTCTTGGTCTTCTTGCCCGCTTTTGGTAACAAAGTGACAACTATTCCCGGCTTTAGGTACTTCAACTTAATAGTGATCTTTTTCTTTACAGAAACGGTCTTTGGCGCTGTAGTGCTAGGAACATACAACATCAGTGTTTTAACTTCCGGATCGTCATTTGGTGATACGGGGCTGGTCGTAATTACTTTGTAAATTCCTGCGGTTAAGCCAGTGATGGTCTTGGAGTAGGTTCCTTTTTGTGGAACAGAACTAGACTTTGAGCCAATCTTGATTACAAGTTTTTCATTTGGATTTGCGTTTTTGATCGAAAGTTTTGTTTTACCTGTTTTTGCTGCGATAACATCGGGCAACAAAGTGGCTGTTAATGCTGTGCCGACTGGGTAAGCGGCTACTGGTGTAATGAACGCAGCTAGCGAAATAGACATGCATAAGGAAACGGCGCGAAGTACATTTTTAAACATAGATGCGCTCTCCTTAGCAAATTTCATCGGTTGTTTTAGTGTAAATCACTAATCTCTTCAAACGCAACAAATATACTCAAAATCACTTTTTTTAAGCAATTACTGCGAAGATTTAATCTGCGAGCAACCTAGAGTTAAGTTTTCTTTTGCAAATTGCGCTTTCCTACGGCCCAGAAGATCACTGCGATCACGACAAACACAGCTAATGGGATAGCTTCTGTCAGCATGTATTTCCATTTTTCAGATTCTGCCCAGCCGTCAGGACGATAATCGTCGCTGAACCAGCCATCGCCTAATCCAGGCGCCAAAAGCTGAACCGTAGCAAAAGTAACGACTGCCGTTAACCAAACGCTCAAGAACTCTGCAACTGGTGCGCGATAAACCCGATTCGTATTTGGATGAGAGACGCGCAATTTCCATAACGCCGGGAAAATTGCTATGTATGAAATCAAGGTAGTTGAAACAGCGATGCCAAGAACTACAGAAAAATACTTCTCTACATTCCCATCACTAATTTTGACCACAAGTACGAAGACCAGTGATGAGACAACGCCTGACAAGACATTTACGCGAACTGGAGTTCCATACTTTTCGCTGAACACACCAAGTGAGCGAGGTGCTGCGCCATCGTAACCCGAAACAGCTAACGCACGATCGGAGCCCATAAGCCAAGCAACGCCAGAAGACAAAACGCAAAGAATTAACAGAACAGCAGCCAAGCCGCCCATTACTGAACCCATACCGGTCAGAGTGACCGTGCCATCGGCTGCAACACTTCGACCGAAAACTGAAAATACCTCTTTAATAGCGTCAATAAAGCCACCAAGGTTTGTAGCTTTATCCAGCGGCAAAACAAGAACAATGCCAAAGATTGGAATGCCATAAAGTAAGACGGCGTAGATCGCTGAGCGAAAAACTGCATAAGGAACGTCGCGCTGTGAATCTTTCATTTCGTCGCCAGCACTACTCGGATTTTCGAATCCCACAAAATTAAACAAAATCAGTCCCGCAACTGCAACGAAACCTGGCCAAGTAACTTTAAAACTGCCAAGAGATGGGGCATGCAAGCCAAACTTGTTGGCGTACAAAACCATCGAAAGAGTGAAAACTCCAAGCAAAATGAATCGGGCAAACGCGCCAAGGATTGGAATCCATTTGCCCACTTTGAAGGAAAGAATAGAGCCAAAAGTACCGACCCATATAAATGCCAGACCGATGATGATGCGCCAAGTACCAACTACTTTTTCATCATTACGGAAAAAGGTCTCAATGGCTGTAATCGCCACGACCGCTAGCGTTCCGCCAAACCAAACTGGATTTGTAATCCAATAAAAGAAATTGTTAATCGAAGCGGCCAGGCGACCAAAAGCAAGGCGAGCCCAAAGGTAAGGACCACCTTCTTCTGGGAACGCAGTTCCTAATTCAGCGAATAGCAAGGCACTGGGGATGAAAAACCCTATAGCCAGAATGGCTAACCAAGTGAATGAAGACGGCCCAATGAACGCAATCGCGCCGATGGTATCTACGCCAACCAAAGTGCAGATTGTGAAGAATAAGATTTCGCGCCTGCCAAAATGTTTCTGCAGGTTAGCTTTCTCTTTCTGATATTCATCTGTGAAATCCATAGACTCGGTACGATCAGCTGATTCAGGTGTCATAGTCATAGAAAAAACATAGAGCACTTCACGGGAAAATCTATGTGTTTCACCCTATTGAAACAAGATTTTATTTTCCCCGTTGCCTAGAATCCTTCTCTGCCTTCAAAAACCGCTTTTAATACAACGAAATTGCCCATTTTCGTTCTCGGCAACTTCGACATGTGTTGGCCGCTACCCAATTAAGGGCGCTGCGCTTTGAGCTTCGAAAGTGCTCGCTACTTCGAATCTAGGAATCTCATAGTCTTTACCTATGGCCCAAGAACAGAAATACTCGGTGGTTTCCGATCTCGATGGATACGAGATTCGACATTACTCATCTTGTGTAGTTGCTGAGGTAACAGTTGCTGGAGATTTTGACGCAGCTGGAAGTAGCGCATTTGGCTCATTGTTTAGATTCATCAGTGGCTCGAATGGAGCTGGTGAAAAAATTTCGATGACAGCGCCAGTCATTCAGCAATCAAGCCAATCAACCGAGTCACAAATTTGGGATGAACACATCGTAAGTTTTGTTATGCCAGCAGAAATGACTATTACAGATACACCTTTGCCCACCGACAGCCGAGTGAAACTTCGGCAAGTTTGCGATCAACTGGTTGCTGCTTTGAGGTTCTCAGGGCGAATGTCTGTAGGTACTTTCGAAAGCAATACTCGTAAACTTCAGGAACTGTTGGTCCAAGATGGATACATCCAGAGTGATGTTGCTCGCCTTGCAAGATTCAACGCGCCTTGGACACCAGGGTTTATGCGCCGTAATGAAATTCAAATTCCGGTTGTCTTGGCAATTAAATAGTCGATTCTTGTTTTGCGAATATCTCCGTTATTTTTGAGTCACTAACTCATTGATAGCACTACACCAATTGAATTATGCTTTTCGAAAGAGGATTTTATAATGAGATTTCTACTTGCTGTTATTGATACCGCTAGCAACACTGCCACTGGTGATGAAGGCGCGGCTATCGATGAATTCAATGACAATCTCGAAGCAAATGGGCATTGGATCTTTGCTTGTGGAATTGATTCGCCGAGTACCGCAACTGTTATTGATAACCGCCTCGGTGCTGGTTTGATTACAGATGGTCCACTTCTAGATTCCCATGAATACATGAGCGGCTTCTGGATTATCAAAGCAGACAGTCTTGATCAGGCTAAGGAATTGGCTGCCAAGGGTTCTAACGCTTGCAATCGCAAAGTTGAAGTTCGGCCACTACTTCGGTGAGCGAGAACTTTAAGCTGCGAGTCACTACGTGACTTTCATCCAGTTTTTTCGTTGCCATAGTCATTTTGGTTGACAAATTTTAGAAATTTCCCATTGTGAAATCTGATAGAAAATACTGGACAGCTTATTTTGCTTCACGTAATTTCGCCCTAACACCTTCAGCTTCTGGCTCTCGAACCCGTTCGCTCCTTGAGGATGCGAACCGAGCATCGCGGAAACACAAATCAACTGGTTGAAAACTAGTGCTCGGCTCCGCTAGTCCCCTACGCGCGCGATATCGAGCAACTCGCCATTTATTGGGGTATCCGTTGGACAACTCTGGTTTAATTCCGCAATCTCATCATCAGAAAGAGTGATCTGGGTACCTGATAGCGAATCAAGAATTGAACTTGCTTTCGACGCTCCTGGGATAGGAATAGAAGTTGGAAATTGTGCAAGATGCCAAGCTATTGCCAGTGCGTACGCAGACACGCCTTTTTGTTCGGCCATAGCTGCGAATGAACCAATCTCGCCAGATGCTAGTCGCCTGAAATTGCCACCGCCACCGAGTGGGGACCAAGGTAAAAATGCGATTCCATATTCATTACAAATGTCTATAACATCTGCCCAATGCTGGTAGTTCGGACTGTATTCATTTTGAACTGAAATTATGCCGCCCTGAGCCGGTGTGCCTCCCGCTTTTATCGCGTGCTGCAGCATCGCAGCATTTACGTTGCTCAAGCCAATTTCGGCAACATACCCGTGATCTTTTAAAGTAATGACGTTATCGAACTGTTCTGCAAATGACATTGATGGATCGGTGCGATGATGTTGCCAAAGTGGAATTTGTGAAAGTCCCATTCGCGATGCCGATGCTTCTACTGCCCGGTACAAATAGTGCTTGGATGAGTTCCTACCTGAATGGCCGAACATAGTTCCGTTTTCTTCACGCGTGATTCCAGCTTTAGTTGTGAGGACAACTTTCGCTTTTTGTTCGGGTGTCCCATTCCAGGTGCGAAACGCCTCGCCAACAAGAACTTCGTTGTGGCCCATCGTGTTCCATGTCGGTGCGTAAATGTCTGCAGTATCGAACAAGGTGATTCCAGCATCAAGCGCAGCATGAAGCACGCCGATTGCCCGTTCAGGTTCATTAATTAGATTCGGGTCTCGCTCTTGTGGAAATGACAATGGCATACAGCCCATGCCAATTGCAGATACCGAGTAAGGACCAAGTTTGCGTTGAGCGATCATAAAGACAGACTAACTATTCCATCGGCTGAACTACCCTATTGCGGAGAGGTTGCCAATAGAATTAACTTCTATGACTCGATTAGCAAAAATGCTTGATGATGACTTCAAAATTTGGAATGCTCAAGTTTGGGTTAAATACCGTGCTGAGCTAATCGCGGCTGGCATCACTGAAGCAGCAGCAGATGAGAACGTAGCTTCCAACATGGCCCAAACTTTTCCTGAAGGTAAACTAGCTGCAGGTAATTTTGTTTTCGCAGTTTGGCATGATGAACAAAAAATAGGGGCTGTGTGGCTAGCCGACCGTGCTGGCGAATGGTTCATCTACGACATCGAAGTTGATGAAAATCTACGTGGGCAAGGATTAGGGCGTGCAACCATGCGCAGTATCGAAGATTTTGTGCGCTCACAAGAAGGCATCTCGGTAAGTCTCTCGGTCTTTGGATTCAACAAGATTGCGCAGAATTTGTACCTATCCGAAGGCTACGAAACTGTACGTTGGTCCATGACCAAGAAACTAATTGATTAAAGTTTGAGTGCTGCAGAAATGCGAAGCGCGCCCGTAGGGATT
>JBAXKB010000033.1:0-11119 GCA_037137575.1 Actinomycetes bacterium | reverse complement strand
TTTGTTGGCGCTAAGCCATACCACCAGGCTTACGAACGTGGCGTAAAAATGATTGGTGCAACTTCGCATTTTGTAACACCAGACTTAGATGAAGGCCCAATCATTGACCAAGATATCCAACGCGTTGGTCATTCACAAACAGTAGAAAACTTAGTCAGCATCGGGCGCGATGTTGAGCGACGAGTGCTTACTCGCACTGTTGGACTACTAGCTGAAGATCGAGTGTTCCTTGTTGGTCGTCGTACCGTGATTTTTGCCTAAATCGGGCAAATCCAACAAAGCCTCAGCAATCAAGCTGACGGAAGACCACGCAAATTAATTCTTTTGCCAAATTTGGCGAGCAAGGTTTAGAAAATCTCTAAAGACTACGATGTTTCCATTAGGTGACAGGTGATGCTGGTCTAAATACAGGAACCTACCATTGACTTCAGACCGACAAGGGTCTGCTGGGCACAAAAGGTTGAATGGATCCCAAAGAATCGCACCTGTTTGCGCACTTAGACTTCGATACGACTTCATAACCGGCGCTCGAAGTTGCAACTGATAGGTTCGATCTGTTTTGAAGCCGGATACGCAAGCTGGGTTGTGTCGGTTAAACCATCTATGACAACGATCTGGGGGCGTTTCGAATACCTGAGTTGGCGCAGCCAACACAACGGTTAGTCCCATGGCTTGCAAACGCTTAACAACTCCGACTGAACTAGCAAGCACATCTGCACGAGCTTGTGATGCTTGCTTACCTTCAACATCTGCTAAAAGTGCTTTCTTATCAAGCGGACCCCAAAGCTCTGCAATTCGAGGTAGCGAAAATGACGACAAAACCACAATGTCACCTGGCGAAGTTGCTTCCTCAATCTTGTTAATAAAGTAGTCATCTCCCACGCAATTACTCGGAGCCGCGTGCATCAGATTTACGAAGCCGCAACCGTATTGGCGAATCATTACTTTCTTCGAACCAGTTTTAGCCGCGGTCCATTGCGCAACATTCTTGTAGTGACCCGCATGCGAGTCCCCAACAAACACAACTTTGTGACCTCGACCTACTGATGTTTTTTCTATTGAATTCAACATCTTTGCAATTGCGATATTGTCACGGAACCATGGCAATGTAGCTTTGCTGTTGTGCACAGTTGCCCAACTAGATACTGCAACGACCAGTTGAAAACAAAGTGCACCGGCCACTAATCCAGCCACAACTACTGATACATCGCTACGTTTCTTTACCCAGGCACTTCGACGTGGTGGAGTTTCAATCCAGCGATAGCTAAACCAACTAGCAAAAAAAGTTAATCCAAGAGCCAATGCTTTGGTCCATAGACTTTCGATGCCGATTGTCCAGCGCATCAAGACAAAAATTCCCCAGTGCCATAAATACAGCGAGTAAGAAATCTTTCCGATGAAAACGACTCGCTTGTTGGTAAACAGCGGAGCAATTCTTGCAAGCGATGGGTGGTCTAAGTTGCTGGCTACCTGGATCAAAGCCAAAGCGCCAACTACAACTGGTATGGCCCACCAAAATGGGAACGTGACGACATTCGCGCAGGCAAGAGAAACAATAATCAGAGCTAGACCGCTTAAAAATAACCCAGGAGCAAGCGCGGGTTTATTCAAATAATGCTTCGGATTCCTTGAAACCAAAATATAAAGCAGCGCTCCAGCAGCTAATTCCCAAAACCGAGCCGGCAACAGATAGAACGAGCGCAACGGATCAGCTGAGGTTTGCTGAACACAAACGACAAACGAAATAACGGTTGCCAGAATCAATGTGAGTTTGCCAATTATTTCGAGTTGTCGATTTTTGCGATAAAAAGCGATGCTGATAAGCAAAAGGATGATCGGATAAATTAGGTAGAACTGTTCTTCAACACCCAGGGACCAAGTCTGCACAAAAGGGTTGTAAGGCATTCTGTCGCCAAAATATCCATCGCTAGACATTACGAGTTGGATGTTACTTGCGCCTATCACAGCCCATTTGGCAGTTCGAAAACTCCCCTGACCAAGAAAACTACGCGGCACAAAGTAAGCAGTTAATGCTGAAGTTATTGCAAGGTAAAAGAAAAGGGCTGGCGCGATACGTTGAAGTCGACGACGGTAGAAACCAAGGAAAAACCGAATGCCGTTAGATGCTGGTCGCTCGAGCAAGGTCTTGGTAATCAAATATCCAGAAATAGCGAAAAACATGTCGACTCCGACAAACCCGCCGGGTAGCCATTTGTCGTTTAGGTGATAGAGAATTACCGAGACAACCGCTACAGCCCGCAATGAATCTATGCCAGTTATATACGAATTTTTCTTAACCTCGGGCAAATCAACTGTGGTCGCGGTCAATTTAGCAAATCTCCCTAAGCCGATTGGGTAATCAAATCTGTGCCTGTCGAAAATTTAAGGCACAGGTCGTAATTCTACCGTGCAGATAAACACGATTCTGTTGTGCGAATCGAATGAATATCATGCAAATGTCCCATTCGGGTTATTCCGCCCCTTTTCAGGGGTACGATTGCGACAAGTAAGTAACTTAAAACTAATTCGGGCATTTGTGCGTGCTCCAAACCTTGAGTAGGCATGGACAAAATGAAGGCACAAGCGCTGAATCGTAATCTAAAAACCCGAACTTTTAAGACCTTAATCGTGGCCTTTGCGATACTATCGAGCACCTTAACTCAGTCTTGGGGCCAGGGACAAGACTGCTCGGCCTTTGGTGATGCAGGCTCGATTTGCGCCCCAATTAGCCAAGTGTCCCAAACATTAAATGATGGCACTCCAGTGGTTGTTAGCAACGGTGCATCTTTCCTAGCAACAAGTGCCACCACCGTAAAATTTGTTTTTACTTCCAGTTCGGCAAATAGCGGAAAAAACATATTTTTACAGTTCTTTGATATTTCACAGGGCCTTACGCTTACGTTGCCAACTCCGAAATGTAGTTCTGCTCAGATCCCGGGCAATGGTTGCGTGACTGCGGTAGACAGTAATGGCGCAGTGACGGTTGCAGTTGTAATTTCGGGTGCAACTGCTGGAAAGGTGTTCAAATATCAACTAAACGGACCCGCTGGTTTCACCTCAGGCTTTGTCACCACAACATTCACCTCAAGTGGCGGCGGAGTTAGTACTCCTGAAGCTTGTGGTGGCGATGTAACAAGAATTTGTGCGCCAATTACCCGACTAAGTGCAACGAGCGCTGGCAAGGCAATTGCCGTTGCTTATGATGAAGCAACTCAGGACGGAATTTCAACAATTTCACCAAATACAACCTCCATCACATACAACTTCGCATTCCCAAGTGACTACATGAATAAGTATGTTTTTGTTCAATTTTTTGATATCACGACCATGGCACTCGTTATACCCGGTGGTTCAACCAACTCAAGTACATCTTGCGATCCGCAACCAGCAGCAAACGGCGGATGTCAGCTCCAAGTAGCTGCAGATGGTAAGGCTTCGTTCACAGCGCAACTAAGCAACACTTCGGTTGGTTCGAATTTCAAATTTAAGATTGCCGGACCAAACTATTCGTCCCACTTTATTCAAACAACGGTTGCGCTTGCGCCGGCGCCAACGGCAAAGCCAACCATGACTATCACTGCTGGCAAAGGTAAGTTCACACTAAAAATCAATAATGCCAAGGGCCAAAATGCGCTAGTGACATACAAAGTTGGCAAAAAGCTCAAGACAACTACCTTGCGAGTAAATAGCGACAAAGCACTGGTCAATTTGGCTGCGCCGAAGGGCTCTTACTCTGTGACGATCACCATTGGAAAAACGAGCCTCACTAAAAAGGTGACTGTTAGTTAGTCAAACATTAGCCGCGACGCTTTTGGACTACTGCAGGTTTTGCGACGAATAAGCTTCTCGAAGTGCGGGGGCTAACGCTGCGGACATTAAGGGTGTGAAGTGGAACGAGTCCGCATAGACAATGTGTGAATCAATCACTGGCGGGCACTTGCCTCTGACGCACAGCCATGGCGTTAGGTCTAAATAGCCTGCCGAGTATTTGCTAGCTAAATTCTTTTGCACTTCACGATAACTGCCAGCAAGACGAGCGTCGCCAAAACAACCTGGGGTTAGCCCAAGTGAATTTGTTAAACACTTTGACAGGCCGCCGGTTGGTATACCCGGGTGCATACCAACCACTAATGTCTTTTTGCTTAGAATCGTAAGTTTTTGCAAACTGGAATCCACTCCAGCGCTCCAAACTTGCGCCTTCTGGCCGCCTGCAGCAACGATTGGGTGGATGCTTTCTTCAGTCAAAATTAGCAAATCTGGAGATAGCTCCTTAACCTGCTTAGTCATCCAAGTCCGCGCTATTGGGCAACCATCCATATGCTGTTTATTCCTGTAGCCAACAGGCGTTGTATCAGCCCACATACACTCAAGGCGGAAAATAGCGACCACTTGCCACTTCTTCAAATCAACCGAATTCAATACCGCTGGCATCAATGATCCAGCGAAGGAATCGCCCATCACCACTAACTTTTTACCCGCGGCAACTGGGGCAGTTGAGCAATAAACACTCGAGATGTTGTCTGCAGGTGCCGGCAGTTGCCCGGCAGATTTACAAGTCATGGATTTTTTCCATGGATAATCCAATATCTGAGTGTTTTGTAATTCTGATTGCAACTGGGCTGGGATTGTTTTAAGTTCCAAAGCTATATTTAGTTTTTCGGTCCAAGCAGCAAGCGAGCTGGCTTGTACGGTTTCTATGTTCGTGGGCCCAGGCGAATTTGATTCACCATTAATCTGGCTACTTCCTGGCACCCAGGTGCTAGCCTGCACTCCTTCTTTGCCGACAGAGATACCGGAGTAAGTGAATAGCCACAGAACCCCAATAATTAAGGAAACGGAGATTGCAGGTAGTGCGAATGACTTACCAGACTTCTTTAGTGACACACTTTTCTTCTTTGGCAGCGGGATTCGCAAGAAGAATAATTCAATGAATCTGTAACTCAAGGCAGACAAGATAAAGCACAGAAGTATTCCGGCAATTCGCTGAATCATCGTGCTCATTAAGCCAAGATCTTGCCCGAAAACAAAAATTGGCCAGTGCCATAAGTAAAGTGAATATGAAATGGCGCCCACGGCAACAAATGGCCTATTGGCCAACACGCGGTAGGTGAGATCCGCTGAGTTAGATTCACCAGTGAGAAGCACAAATCCCGTTGCTAACACTGGCAAAAGTAGTGTAAAGCCAAAATTATTTGGAGTCACGATTGCGACTGAACCAACAATTAGCACTCCAGCGAGTATTCGCAATTGCGGCAACTTATTGCCAATGCGAGTTTTAAAAGTCTCTGCTGAAACTAGGCTCAGAACTCCACCAAATGCCAACTCCCAGGCTCGGCTGAATGTGGAGAAATATGCGGTAGTTGGATTGGTTGTGAACTCAATCAAGAGCCAGCCAACAGATACCACTGCTAGCCCTGAAACTGCTAGGCGAACACGGTTCTGCCAAATAACTTTCTTGCCAAATATTCTTAACCCATTAAGTCGGGTTGCAGCAATGAATAGAATCGGCCAAACAAAATAGAACTGCTCTTCCACGGCAAGTGTCCAATAGTGCTGCAGTGGAGAAGCGGTGTTGTTCTGAGCAAAGTAGTCGGTGGCCTGCCTTAGGAAGTTGATGTTGGCCATGAAAAGTAATGTCCAGATGGAATCATTTTTAATTTGTGCGCCTTGCAGGATGTTTAGGTTGACCAGCGCATAAACATTTATGAAAACGACGACCAATATCGATGCTGGCAAAATTCTTCGGGCACGTCGCAGGTAGAAACCACTGAATGAAATTTTTCCACGTCGTGATTTAGTTGACGCCTTTACGGCCCCATCAGCGTCCTGCCGACCACGACTACGAGCCGCAATACTGGAAGCATATTCTTTTACTAAAAGACCAGTAATTAGATAGCCAGAGATTACGAAGAAAATATCTGGCCCGATAAATCCACCACCGAAACCCGGAATCTGGAAATGGCAGAGCAACACAAGTAAAACGGCTACGCCGCGTAATCCCGCAATGTCAGCACGGAACCCAGATTTCTGCGCTGAAGTTTCGCTTTTATTGGTCAGTTTCGCCATATCAATTACGCCCGCGCGCTTCGTTAAGCGTCTTCATTGGTTGGCTTAGTCTTTGCCTTACCCTTTAGCGCCTTTGGCTGTGGGACTTCATCCGTTGAAACTTCAGCGGTGGTATCTATTAATTCTTCAGCTCCAATTAGAGCAGTCGAGTCGCTCGATGAAATTTCTTCACTCTTGTCGATTTGTGCTGGCTGCGCAGACAAATCAACCACAGGGTTCTTGTCGCCATAGCCATATCCATATCCGTAGCCGTAGCCGTAGCCGTAGCCGTAGCCATATCCATATCCGTAGCCGTAGCCGTAGCCGTAGCCGTAGCCGTAGCCACCACCATCGAATGGAACAAAGTTAACAATCGGTCCCAGTAGTCGAGCGCCAACGTTGGTCATAATCTCAACAGCATGCTTCAACTGTCCATGAGTTGTCTTACCGAAGCGAGCCATCAGCAGGGCGCCATCTGTTACCCGAGCCACAACGGCTCCATCAGAGACTAGAAGTAGTGGCGTTCCATCGATAAAGACGTAGTCATAGTCCTTGCGAAGTTGGGCAATGAGCTCTTCCATCTGAGTGCTGCCGAGCAATTCACTGGGATTCGGTGGGATTGGCCCAGAAGTTAACACGTCGATCATGCCACGATTCCAAGGAACCAAAGCATCCGCTAATGAGATCTGATTGGCTAAAACGTTAGTCAAGCCAACTCCACCTTCGATACCTAGGTAATCTGCCACACGAGGTTTACGTAAGTCGCCCTCAACAAGTGCAACTTTGTTTCCGGCCTGCGCAAAGGCAATTGCTACGTTCAAGGTAGTAGTTGTCTTGCCTTCACCAGGCAAAGCACTGGCGACCACAATAACTTTCGGCGGATTATCAACATCTACGAACTGCAAGTTGGTGCGAATTGCTCGATAAGCCTCCGAACGAACACTTCGAGTATTAAGAATCGAAAGTGGGCTCGTCGCTGTCTCAGCATCGTATCCAATGGCGCCAATCGGATTCATCCCAGAATACTGAACAACTTCATCAAACGACTTGATCGTGTTGTCCAAGGAATCAATCGTCAATGCAAGGGCTACGCCAGCGCCAAATCCAAGAAATAAGCCAAGAATAAAATTAGTTTTCGGTTTTGGTGAAGTTGGTTTAGCCGCAGGTAGCGCGCGCTCAACAACTGTTGCTTTAATCGGTGAAACCGAAAATGCGCCATCTGGTGTCTCAAGTGTTTGGATAGTACGCGCTAATTCGTACGACACAGCATTTGCGATATAGGCTGCTCGAGTTGGATCAGTGTCTTTCGCACTTACGTTGATAATCACGGAGTTTGACGGGCTGACAGCGGAGACTGAAGCCTTAGTTATTCTGAAGCCAATCTTCTTTGAGGCCTCTTCAAGGAGTGGACGAGTAGCCACTAGCTGAACGTATGTTGCCATTCGCTGGCTGGAGAATTGCGCATCTGAAAAAAGACTGCCGGTCGCGCCTTGACTCGTTGTTGAAACGAATAACTTCGCCTCCGACTTATAAACTCTGGTGGCTGTCACCGACATCAAAACAGCAGCAACAGTACAAACCAACGTGGATACTGCGATTATTCGCCAGCGTTTACGAAGGATTCTAATCCACTGCTCAAGACCCACGAAAAACCTTCTCTGCTAAGCCACAGGAATATATAGGCAACTAATTAGCCCCAAATACCTGAACCAATGATAACAGTTTCTCTACAGTCACCGAAACAACAATCTGCTCAGAATATTGCTAAGTACCTCGAGTAAATCGGGGTTCCGTTGAAAATCGCTCATTTCATTGGATAACATAAACCGAGCGCTTCTACCCCAGAGGCTAAAACAAAATATCGAACATTGACTAGGAGCCAATTCGAATGAATGTCATTCAGAAGCGCGCTCTCTTGCTGGACAACGCGGTAGTCCTTGGCGGTTTAACAATCTCCTCACTTGCCCGCAACGCCCTCGAAGTTAATTACACGCTTGACTTCACCCATTTCCTAGACGCCATTTTTACCGGATTGGTTTTTTCAATTTCGCTTTACGGCAATGGATGTTACGAAATCAGAAACTTGGCATCTGGTGCTGATGAAACAAAACGGATCATCAAAGCGGGAACTAATTCACTTTTAATTATTGGAACTTTGAGTTACATCTTCAAACATGATCCAAACCGTTTTGTGCTTTTAATTGGCTACCTTGTCGGCGTGATTCTAATTTTGTTAGGACGAAAGCTGCTCAATAATCAGCTGATTGAAGCACGCACCAAGGGTAAGTACATGCGCAAAGCACTAATCCTTGGCAGTGCAAGTTTTGCGAATGAAACAACTTCTACCCTGCAAAAAAATCCCCGGTTCGGCCTTAGTGCCGTTGGCAGGCAGGAAATCCATAGTGAACTTTCATATACCAGCCAGCGGGCTTGGCTTACCGCAATCGACCAAGCTATCGACGATAGTGGAGTTGAAGTCCTAATTATCGAAGACAGCAACGAGACAAATCAAAAACTCCTTAACTTACTTTCTTGGCATGTAAACAAAAGAAGTGTCGATGTTTTAATTGCGATGTCGTTTATCGACGCTCTGGGCCCAAGATTGACGCTTGATATTCATCACGAACTACCGCTTATGTACCTCGATGAACCGAAACTTTCGCCGACGAACCGATTCCTAAAGCGATGGTTCGACCTAATTATTGCTGGCTTAGCAACGTTAATTTTCCTTCCACTTCTGCTAATTCTTTATGTCGGAGTTGTCATAGCTGATGGCTTGCCAGTAATTTTCACTCAACCGCGGATAGGTCTTGCTGGTCGAGAATTCAAATTCATCAAATTTAGAACCATGATTGTTGGCGCAGCCGATATGCGCGATGACGTGCTTGGCGCACCAGACGAAGACATGACCGACCGATACAAAGCTGATCCACGGATTTACCCATTCGGTAAGTTCTTGCGTCGTTTCTCTCTTGATGAGTTACCGCAACTTTTCAGCGTTATTAAAGGCGACATGTCTCTTGTTGGGCCACGGCCATTGCTCCCAGAAGAACTGAACCTACTCGGAGATGAAGACCACCGCAGACACCTAGCAAAGCCCGGATTGACTGGCCTATGGCAGGTTAGCGGTCGCAAAGAAACTTCGTGGGAAGAACGCATGCAAATGGATCTGCATTATGTTCACAACTGGTCTGTTGGCCTAGATCTAGGCATCTTGCTTCGCACAATAAAAGTTGTGGCAACGGGCCACGGCTCTTACTGAAGAGCTAATCAGACTAGCTAGTCTGATTAGCCAGATACCAAGCGTAGGTATCTCTAATTCCATCGCGCAACTGAATTGTTGGCTTCCAACCCAGGTTATTAATTTTGGAAGTGTCTAGCAATTTGCGCGGCGTACCGTCAGGTTTATCGGTGTCCCACACAATTTCGCCAGTAAAACCAACAGTTTCTTGGACTATTTCAGCTAACTCTTTGATAGTCACATCTTCACCCCAGCCAATGTTTACCGGAGCTGGATCGTCATAATTCAGAAGCAGGTAATGGCACGCTTGCGCTAGGTCATCTACGTGCAAGAACTCACGCATAGGAGATCCGGTCCCCCACAAAACGACTCTGCTTTGATCTGAAACTTTTGCTTCATGGAATTTGCGAATCATCGCTGGAAGCACATGACTATTCTGTAAATCAAAATTGTCACCCTGCCCATACAAATTTGTTGGCATTCCAGAAATCCAATGCTTGTCGTACTCTCGGCGATAAGCCTGAATGTTTAACACGCCTGCAATCTTTGCAATCGCATAAGCATCGTTTGTTGGTTCAAGCGGTCCGGTTAAAAGTGACGTTTCCTTTATCGGCTGCTCTGCAAATTTCGGATAAATGCAAGATGATCCCAAAAAAAGCAAACGTTTCACGTTTGCGATATGCGAGCCTTCAAAAACATTGGTTTGGATGCGAACGTTGTCCTGAAGAAATTCGACAGGATAAGTGTTGTTTGCGACGATTCCGCCAACTTTAGCTGCAGCCATAATGACCACATCTGGCGCAGCAGAAGTAATCGCTTCAATTGTTTTCTCACGATTACGCAGATCCACTTCAGTTGAACGCCAGCCAATCAGATTGCTGTAGCCCTGCTTAACAAAATAGCGCCAAAGAGCAGAGCCAACTAGTCCGTTATGGCCGGCAATATAGATTTTGGCATCAAGTTCAAGTGAACTCATTTCGCCTCCAATGTTTCGTAACAGGTTTGCTAGACAGGGTAGAGCATCTAGACTAAAGAACCGTACGTTGTCTATCTTGCCACCTGAGAGGCTGAAATGAAAAAGGCACTAATCACCGGAATTACTGGCCAAGATGGCTCATACTTAGCAGAACTTCTTCTTGAAAAAGGTTACGAAGTTCATGGCGTTATCCGCCGATCTTCAACTTTCAACACCAGCCGGATTGAACACCTTTACCAGGACCCACACAAAGATGGAACCCGACTCTTCCTGCACTACGGTGACCTCTCTGATGGTAGCCGCATGGTTACTCTTATTGACAAGATTGAACCCGCAGAGGTTTACAACTTAGCCGCACAGTCGCACGTACGAGTTTCATTTGATGAGCCTGAATACACTGGCGAAACAACTGGCCTGGGTACATCACGACTTCTTGAAGCAATTCGGATGACTGAAATTCCTGCACGGTTTTACCAGGCTAGCTCGTCAGAAATGTTTGGCGCCACGCCTCCACCACAGAATGAAGACACTCCGTTTTACCCCCGCTCGCCATATGGTGTGGCCAAGGTTTATTCCTACTGGATGACCAAGAACTACCGCGAAGCTTACGGAATGTTTACTTGCAACGGAATTTTGTTTAACCACGAATCCGAACGCCGCGGCGAAACTTTCGTTACTCGCAAGATCGCAATTGCCGCGGCCAAAATTGCTGCTGGAAAGCAAGAGTTCCTGTACATGGGAAATCTTGATTCAGTGCGCGACTGGGGTTATGCACCTGAGTACGTAGAAGGTATGTGGCGAATGCTGCAGCAAGACACTCCAGACGATTACGTTCTTGCTACCAATACCGCATACAC
>JBAXKB010000032.1:0-11983 GCA_037137575.1 Actinomycetes bacterium | reverse complement strand
CCATCAGTTATTGGATGGCGAGAACAAGGAAACAATCCTAAATAAATTCTTACAAGTGGCCAGGGACGAAAGCCCAGAAGCGTCCAGGGACGGGATTTTCGAATGCCATGCATTCGAAAAATAAATACGGATTTCGATCCCACACCCTGGCTAACTGATGGGGTTGCCCCATCAGTTATTGGATGGCGAGAACCTAAGATTCAATCGAAAACTATCTCTTCCTTGTGGCCAGGGACGGGATCGAACCGTCGACCTTCCGATTTTCAGTCGGACGCTCGTACCAACTGAGCTACCTGGCCTACCGGTATCACCGAGGTGATACCAAGCGACCCCGACGGGACTCGAACCCGCGACCTTCGCCGTGACAGGGCGACGCGCTAACCAACTGCGCTACGGGGCCTTTGGTATCTGCCATTCTGACAGATACTTCAAGGCCTCGTGAATGGTGGTGCCATTCACTGGGACTTGCGTACCCCCAACGGGATTCGAACCCGTGTTACCGCCGTGAAAGGGCAGCGTCCTAGGCCACTAGACGATGGGGGCTAGGGTGCCGGTTTTGCAACTGGCACGAATTGAAATCATACGCGAACTAGCGGTATTTGAGCAAAAGCGGGGTTGGCCTTGCTGCTGGGCTTGACCCACAGTTACCCCTATGTCAGGGTGTCGGTTAGAATTAAGGCACAGCAAACTTTGGGTGAACTTGAGTTTGTTGGTTAATCAGGTAGTTCTCACGGTGAAAAAGGGGGCTGAGCCATGGGGCGCGGCCGAGCCAAGGCGAAGCAGACAAAAGTTGCTCGCGATTTGAAATACAACACACCTAACACTGACCTCAGTGCTTTGCAGGCTGAGCTCTCGAGTGGCTCTGGGTTTATCCCAGTTGGTGATGTTAACTCTTCTGTTGAACCAGAGGACTTAGTTGATGACCCTTATGCAAAATATTATGATGATGATTCTGACGAAGACTCTGCTGAGTCTGTTACCGAGCAGGATTCAGACAAAGACTAGTTTTGGTAATTTCCAACTAGTTGCACTACTCCACCATTGCCGCCTTTAGCTGGCGCATCTGAAATATCCGTTGTTAAGCGTTCGCGGGCTGCGCCAACACTCCATGCAGTTAGGCCGCGAGCTTGCAATAGCGCGATTGCTCGATCAGCATCTGTAGGTGAAACAAATGCCAACATTCCAATACCCATGTTGAAAGTTTTTTCAGCTTCAAGCTGCGCCAAGTTTCCTCGTTGTTGCATGAATTGAAAAATCGGTAGCGGATTCCAAGTGCTGCGATCTAGCTCCAGTGCCAAGTGACCTGGCATTACTCGGGCAACATTGGCTGCGATGCCGCCGCCAGTGATGTGACTGATTGAGTGGACAT
Organism: Actinomycetes bacterium; assembly: GCA_037137575.1. Classification (GTDB taxonomy): domain Bacteria; phylum Actinomycetota; class Actinomycetes; order S36-B12; family UBA5976; genus UBA5976. Next base: position 10,614 of record JBAXKB010000032.1, on the reverse strand, counting down.
CTACTGCGTTAATTAGGGCAAGCAAGTCTTTACTGTAGATGCGGGTTGGCTCCAATAGTTCTTCGCCAAGTGTGCGGCCAAACTCGGCAACGGTGTCGTGTACATCAAGTTTGGCGATGTTGAAGGCAATGTGTCGGGCGAGTGAGTATCCGTTTGAATGCAGACCACTAGAGCCGATTGCAATTGCAACATCTCCTGCAACTACTTTCTGTGCGCCTAATAGTTTTGGCGCATCGACTACCCCAGTGCCCGCTCCGGCGATGTCGTATTCGTGCTCATCTAATAAACCGGGGTGTTCAGCTGTTTCGCCACCAACTAATGCGCAGCCGGCAAGAGCGCAGCCCTTAGCGATGCCGGTAACTATTGCTGCTACTCGCTGCGGGTGTACTTTACCCACGGCGATGTAGTCAGTCATAAACAGCGGTTCAGCGCCACAAACAACAAGATCATCTACCACCATGGCCACTAAGTCGATGCCGATAGTGTCGTGGATGCCCATGCGCTGTGCCACATCGATTTTTGTGCCAACACCATCGGTTGAAGTTGCCAACAACGGTTGGGTCATAGTTTTCATTGCCGTGATGTCAAACAGGCCAGCAAAGCCACCAAAATCACCGAATACTTCTGGGCGCTGTGTTTTGCCGATGGCAGCGCGCATTAATTCAACTGCGCGCTCTCCTGCTTCAACATCTACACCGGCACTGGCGTAAGACAATGGCTCGGTCACGGGCGTCGTACCGCTTCGTCAATGGCGCTTAGCTGTGCGTCGACAATTTCTAAACTCTCAAGTGAATGTTTGCCGAGTATCGACTCTGGCGGCAATTCCACCGGGTATACCCCATCAAAACAAGCGCGACACAGGCGATCTCTGGCAATGCCTGTTGCACTGATTAACTCATCGAGTTCAACATAGGCCAAACTATCTGCCCCAATAGAGCGACGAATTTCATCCACGGTTAAACCGTTGGCAATTAGTTCAGCTTTGCTCGCGAAATCGATGCCGTAGAAACACGGCCACTGCACCGGCGGGCTAGAGATTCGAACGTGTACTTCAGCGGCTCCTGCTTCGCGCAGCATCTTCACAATCGCGCGTTGAGTGTTACCACGAACGATGGAATCATCCACCACGACTATGCGCTTACCTTCAATAACTTCACGTAATGGGTTTAGCTTTAAGCGGATACCAAGTTGGCGAATTGTTTGACTTGGCTGAATAAAAGTTCGTCCGACATACGCATTTTTAACTAAACCTTGCGCAAAAGGTATCCCACTTGCTTGCGCGTAACCGACGGCAGCTGGTGTGCCCGATTCAGGCACTGGGATAACGATGTCTGCTTCAACTGGATCTTTAGACGCAAGGCGTCGGCCAACTTCAACGCGCGCTGCATGTACTGGCTTGCCGGCAATTGTGGTGTCCGGTCGGGCTAAGTAAACATACTCAAACAAGCAGCCTTTAGGTTCTGCCGGTGCGAAACGTGAAGAGCGGAGTCCATGTTCATCGATTGCGATCAATTCACCTGGTTCAATCTCACGAACGAACGAAGCTCCAACAATATCTAGTGCCGCTGTTTCAGAAGCAATTACCCAACCACGCTCTAATCGACCAAGAACGAGCGGACGAATACCTTGTGGATCACGCGCGCCATAAAGTGTTTGGTCATCCATAAACACCAAACTGAATGCGCCACGTACCTTAGGGAGTTCGTCGAGTGCTGCTGCTTCCATGGTGTTGTCCGGGTGCGCAGCGAGTAGCCCGGTCAAAATATCGGTGTCGCTAGTTGCTCCGCGACCAAGATCGGCAAAAAATTCTGAGCTATCAGATTGAATCACTTTTAGGCGTTCAGCGAGCTCATGAGTGTTAGTTAAGTTGCCGTTGTGTGCAAGTGAGAGGTGCCCAGTCGCTGTCGCTCTGAAAGTTGGCTGGGCATTTTCCCAACAACTTGATCCAGTTGTGCTGTATCGAGTGTGACCAATAGCCAAGTAGCCCTGCAGGGATTCGAGCGCAGCTTCGGTGAATACTTGGGAAACTAAGCCCATGTCTTTGAAAACTGTGGTGTTGTGTCCATCGCTAACCGCGATACCGGCAGATTCTTGTCCGCGATGTTGTAAGGCATAGAGGCCATAGAACGCGAGCTTGGCTACCTCTTCACCTGGCGCCCAGACACCAAATACGCCACAGGCGTCTTGAGGTCCTTTTTCGCCAGGAAGCAATTCATGTCCGAGTTTGCCGTCGCCTGCCACGTAGTTCAGTCTATCGGGCAACTGAGTTGGCGGCCGACTTGATATGGTTACCTCGCAAAAGCGGGACAATATGAATGTGCATATTCCGCAGGAGCTTACGAACTTAGTTAGTCAGGCGCTCGATAGTCCCCAAGACGGTTCTGCCTTGGCGCTAGCAGTTCGCCAAACGCTTGATGCTTTTGCCACGCAACACCCCGGGCGCAGCGTAGAAGTAAGGGTGCCGCCGTATCGCGTTGTGCAGGTGATCGGTGGATCTACCCACAGAAGAGGTACCCCACCAGCTGTAGTTGAAATGGCCCCACTGGTGTGGCTTGAATTAGTCAGCGGTAATTCAGATTGGCAGAGCCTGCTAGAAGAAGGACAGATTTTTGCCAGTGGAGTTGGCAGCGATTTATCTGAGTTCTTCGGCGCGCAAGCTAGTCAAAGTTAAATCAAGGAAAAGGCCTAGCTAGTTAAGTTTGCGCCTCAGCCAAATAGTGCTGGCAAAGTCTTTTCGCTGGCTTCGCGTAAGTCACTAAGGGCCACAGTTACATCTGCCCCGTAAACATTTTCAATTCGAAGTGCTTGGCCGGCAACGCCGTGCTCTTGCCCAATCTTCGAATCAACCACGCCAATTCGGGTAGAAGTGAAACTACGGGCTTCGCACATTGCCGAGAAACGCATTTCCTCACTGCGTGGCACAACTACAACTGCGCGAGTAGCAGATTCACTCCATAGAAATACAAATGCGTCTAAATTGTCTGGAACCCAAACTCGAGCGCCAATGTTTGCACGTAAGCCCATTTCAACTAGTGTCTGCACTACTCCGCCATCACTGACATCATGAGCTGCGCTGAGCATGCCATCGCGTGAGCCTGCTACCAAAATTTCAGCAAGTGTGCGCTCTTTGGTCAAATCCAAAGCTGGTGGCAAACCGCCAAGATGTGCATGAACCTCGTGTGCCCATTCTGAGCCGGCAAGTTCATCAGAAGTCTCGCCAAGCAGGTAAATGAGTTCACCATCTTCTTGCCAAGCCATCGGAGTGCGACGATTCACATCATCGATTACACCTAAAACACCTATAACTGGAGTTGGGTGAATTGCTACGTCAGCTGTTTGGTTATAGAACGACACATTGCCGCCGGTTACTGGTGTGCCCATATCCAAACATGCATCAGCTAAACCAGTTACTGCTTGCTCAAATTGCCACATAACATCTGGATCCTCTGGTGAACCAAAGTTGAGGCAATTAGTTACCGCTAGTGGAACTGCGCCAGTAACTGCCACATTTCGGTAAGACTCCGCAAATGCCAGCTGGGCACCGCGGTATGGATCAAGCGCTGCAAATCGAGCGTTGCAGTCAGTTGAAATAGCAACACCAAGGCCAGTTTCTTCGTCTACGCGAATCATTCCGCTGTCTTCTGGCTGAGCCAAAACAGTGTTGCCCATGACATAGCGGTCGTACTGGGATGTAACCCAGGTTTTCGCTGCCAAGTTTGGCGCTGCAACCATGCGTAACAAAGTTTCGCGAACATCTTGGGCGGTAGTTGGGCGGGCAAGACGTTGCGCAGTCGGCGCATCGCTTTGACGCGCATCCATCCACTGCGGCCGCGCATAAGGGCGTTCATAAATTGGGCCATCGTGCGCAACAGATCGCGGCGGAACATCAACGATTTGCTCGCCATGCCAATCAACTGTTAATCGTCCGGATGCATTCACTTCACCGATAACAACAGCTTCAACATCCCACTTCTTACAGACATCGAGGAACTCTTCGACTTTGTCAGGCAAAACAACTGCGCACATGCGTTCTTGTGACTCGCTCATCAAGATTTCTTCTGGTGAAAGTGTGTGATCGCGCAGTAATACGCGATCAAGCCAAACATGCATGCCACCTTCGCCATTACTTGCAAGCTCGCTTGTCGCACAAGAAATTCCGGCGCCACCAAGGTCTTGGATACCTTCGACAAGACCTGCATGTAGAACTTCGAGCGTGCACTCGATTAGCAACTTCTCCATAAATGGATCGCCAACCTGCACACTTGGACGCTTTGCCGGCCCATCAGCATCGAAAGTTTCGGAAGCAAGAACACTCACGCCACCGATCCCATCGCCACCAGTGCGGGCGCCGTACAAAATAACCAAGTTACCAACCCCAGAGGCGGCGGCTAAATGGATGTCTTCATGTTTCATGGTGCCAACACAAAGTGCGTTCACTAATGGGTTGCCCTGATAACTCGGGTCAAAAACGATTTCGCCACCAATGTTTGGCAGTCCTAAACAGTTGCCGTAACCACCAATGCCAGAAACAACGCCAGTTAAAACGCGTCGAGTGTCTGGATTGTATGGGTCACCAAAACGAAGTGGATCCATCACGGCAACCGGGCGAGCACCCATCGAGATGATGTCGCGCACAATGCCGCCAACACCAGTAGCTGCGCCCTGGTACGGCTCAACATAGGACGGGTGGTTGTGTGATTCGACTTTGAATGTGACCGCCCAGCCATGGCCGATGTCTACAACGCCAGCGTTTTCGCCAATGCCGACAAGCAGTGCATCGCTGTGCGGTGCTTTTTCGCCAAACTGACGAAGATGAACTTTGCTGGATTTGTAACTGCAGTGCTCCGACCACATGACTGAATACATAGCGAGTTCAGATGAAGTGGGGCGGCGGCCCAAAATTTCCTTGATGCGTTCGTACTCATCAGGCTTTAGGCCAAGTTCTTTAAACGGTTGTTCTTGAACTGGCGATTCTTTGGCCTGGCCAACGGTATCTACGCTCATGCGTTGACCGCCTGCCCAGAAAGCAAACTAGTTAACACTGAAGTGAAGAAACCAAGTCCATCTGTTGTCGGACCAGTCAGTTCTTCAACCGCATGTTCGGGATGTGGCATCAAACCAACAACGTTGCCGGCTTCATTGCAAATTCCAGCGATATCGCGGCGGCTACCATTTGGATTTAAGTCTAAGTAGCGAGCAATCACACGGCCTTGCGCTTCAAGTTGGTCAAGTGTGTATTCGTCAGCCACGAAACCGCCTTCACCATTCTTTAGTGGCACAATAATTTCTTGGCCAACTGCATAGTCGCGGGTCCAAGCGGAAGAATTGTTTTCGATTTTGAGTTTTTGGTCACGGCAAATGAAGTGCAAGTGATCGTTACGAGTCAATGCGCCAGGCAAAAGGTGTGACTCACACAAAATCTGGAACCCATTACAAATACCAAGTACTGGCATGCCTTCGCGGGCAGCTTCGATAATTTTTTCCATTACTGGAGCAAAGCGAGCAATAGCGCCACAGCGTAAATAGTCACCGTATGAGAATCCACCCGGAAGCACTACTGCATCTACACCATGGAGATTTGCATCGCCGTGCCAGAGAGAAACTGCTTCGCCGCCAGCAATTCTTACTGCGCGCACCGCATCTTGATCATCTAACGAACCGGGGAAGGTTACAACGCCTACCCTTGCGGTCATTTTTGAACCTGCACAGTGAAATCTTCAATTACTGGATTACTCAGCAAAGTCTCGGCAATGTGATTAATCTGCGCGAGTTTCTCGTCGGTGACTTCGCCATCTAGTGTGAGCACAAACTGCTTGCCCTGACGCACATCACTCACGCCTGACAGGCCTAATCGGCCCAGTGCCCCTAGGACTGCCCGACCTTGTGGGTCAAGGATTTCCGGCTTTAATTTAACATCAACGACAATGCGCACCATGAGCACTCCAGCGCTAGTAAGTGGGTTAGCCTTCAGTCTACTTGATGCCCATTCTTGTCCCACGGGTATCCCACTGTATAAAAATTTCGGGTAAGCGAAGGCAGCTGCAGGTTAGCGCAAGCAGTCTGGCCCTGATGGCGCCGAGTGCTTTGAAATCTAGAAGCTCGCGAATACAAATCGTATGTAGTTGCTAAGTCCGCGGACTTTGTCGCGATTTCGCACAATAAAAAGTGCCCTTACTGCGAAAGCGAGTGGGCCGAATACTCGAGTGAATATTTTGGCTCGGGCCTGTAAATCTGCGCTAGTGCCCCACCCACTGCCCGAACTATCTGTTGGGTGCACGGCCATTGTCAGCGGCAAAAAATGGGCTTTCTGATGGCGCTTAAGCAGATCGCAAATAAAAATGTATTCATCGCCTAAATAATTAACTGCGCCCGCACCAAAATCTTCATCGAATCTGATGCCATTTGTACGGATAGCTTGCACATCTATCAACATTTCGTATGTGGCTGCTTTGGCGCTGTTGAATCGCGTTAACCAAGCCACACCGGTTGGGTACTTCTTACGCAGAGTGCCTGCTTGGTCTGTTGCTTGGCCCAAGACTAGAGAGCACTTACAGCTTTCTAAGTGAGTTACGACTTCATCAAGTTTTTCTAGGTCGAATTCGATGTCGTCATCAGCAAAAACCAAATATTTACCTTGAGCAACATCAATTGCGGTATTTCGGCTTTTGGCTACGCCTTTTGAATCAAGTTCAACAACTCTTACATCAGAACGCGATGGGGCGAGGAACTCAATTCGATCTGGATTTTGCACAACAACCAAAATTTCTTGATCGACACGTTGCGATGGCAATTCAATATTTGCTACCCGACCAGCCAATGTTGAGTAAGCGATAGTTAACCGAAAGGTTAGTGCTTGACTCTCGCCTGAACTCACTACGTCAACCAATCACATCTATGGCAAACAGAAACTACGACTTGTTTGCCAGGATTGTTAGTGATCTACGAATGGCATCTTCAACTTCATCCATCTTTTCCTGGCTAACAACAAGATCCTTGATGATGTCATCAAAGTTCACTGAGGTTAAGTCAAGCGCAACAGCAGTTGGATTTATTGCTGGCAAGCCAACACCCATTGAGTAATCGCGATACTTAATGCCGTTTCCATGCACAGCATCTTCGAAGCCATCGAATGTGATTAGTGCGCAAGGAATGCCATAGCTTTGGCACGAAATGTAAATATGCATCGCGCTAGTTACGACTGCGTCATATTTATTTAGCTCTTCAAGTAAAGCGCGGATACCTGTTGGGTGGCCAACTAAAACGTCAAGTTCGTCCATGTTTGCTGGCTTAACCAATGGAATTTTTACGTGGGTAAAGTGACGCACAAGTGCCAGACGGCCATTGGTTGCCCCACGAGTAATTGGAATGATGCGCGATAGCAAAATTCCTGGGTCGCCAAAACTAGTAACATCCGGGCCACCAGATTTCTTAACCACCTCGGCCGTGATCGGGCCGCGCACGGAAACATATTCGGCGTTGTTATTAAGTTCTAGATCGTCAGTACTAATACCCGTGCCACACACGATTGAATTCGATTTAATAAACCGGCCAATAGAGCCAAGCCCGATGATGTGCTCTTTCTTAGCAACTCGAGATACCGACTGGTGAAAAATTTTGGCATCGGTGTAATTGCTGACGATTAGCGGACTCAACCAGTCGCCAAAGTTGCCTGGGAACGGGCGTGGCCACCAGGCTAAAAGAACTTCTTCTGTTGCTGGTTTGCTCGCGTAGAGCGAGAAAGTTTTTGCGGCTTCAATTGTGTTAGCTTCGACTTTTGTAGGAATGTAAGAAGCCTGGAATTTTGTAACCACAGCTTCTAACGATTCGGTGGTTCCATTTTTACCTTCAGCCAAGATGCTGTTCAGGGATGCTGTCCGGGCCGGATCTCCCTTCGGCGCTTTGCCTGATACTAAAAATCCCGTTACTCCTGAACCATCAACCATGCGGCGCAGTTTGCGAGCAATACCTGAGGGAATTAAGTCCTCGATTTTTTTTGCTACCGAAAGGCCCCGAGCCCGCAAACTCTTTTTCTTTTTAGCGCCACCAGCGCGTACATGCTGCTCAACTTTGCCTTTGAATTCGGCAACATTGCCACTTGCACCGAAGGTGAAGAATGCATTTTGGGTGGAATTACCACGGCCAACTACACAGCCTGATGGAATGATCTGGAAAGTTAAGTTTGCTGCGTTAGCCCGCCAAGCTTCTTCCAAAAAGTAGTCGTCAGTGGCCCGCAGCGTCGACGCTTTTTCAAGATTGTGCGCATCAACAATTAGCTTGCGTGCCTGTGACGTCGTGTTCAAACCCCAAAAGCATGGTTCCCAGAACCGGGCGCGGCCTTCGTAACCAATTTTCAGTGCCGGGCCAAAACCACGGGTGAACCCAATCAAATCTGCTGTGGTGTTCACTACATAATCTGGAATGGAGAGCAAGTTGCAGTCCACATCGATCCAGAAAACTTTTTTGTCGGGATACTGCGCGCACACATCAGCAATGAATCCGATTTTCTTGCGGCAAATATCTGGCCACTCTTCGCCTTCTAACTTCTGAATCTCCCGAAGTTCGTAGGATAAGCCCAAATTCTCCAGATTGTTGCGTAAATTATCGGCGTGGGCTCGGTAATAATCGTCATCAGTAAAAAATGAACAGACGATAACGTCTTTCGAATCCATGGATTTGTCTCCCGATGGTCGGTAATTTTGCCTAATGAATTGTTTCCAACCTTAACATACGCGCTATGAACGACTTAGGGCCCGACGCTCGGTAGAATGGGTTAGTGCCAGAAAATTTGACGCAAGCTAACTCGGGTCCAACGCGCGTTCATCGCCCGTTTAAAGCAGGTCTGCCGAACCTAATCGAATATTCAAAGGACATGTGGACCCGCCGCGAACTTGCCTACGAATTGGCGCGGGCGCAGTTACGCGCGCAGCAGTCCACCACTTTATTCGGGCAGCTATGGCTAGTTCTAAACCCCTTGATCCAAGCTGGCATCTACTACTTACTCGTAATCATTCTTTCTACAAACCACAAGCACGGCCCTGACTTTGTTGCCCACTTGCTCGCTGGCATGTTTGTTTATCACACAGTTACTAGTGCTATGGGCATGGGCGCAGCCAGCGTGGTCTCACTCGGCAAGCTCATCGCCAACCGCTCATTCCCCCGGCTGCTATTGCCACTCTCGGCTGCGATTGTAGCTATGAAACGCTTCTGGCCAACACTTATCATCTATTCGATCTACTGGGTGGTATTCGTACCTGCCGGTGAACTTGGTCATGACAAGTTTGGTTGGAATATGCTGTGGGCTCTTCCTGCGATTTTGTTACTGGCGATTTTTGTATTCGGCTTGGCAGCACTTCTAGCCACTCTGCAGGTTTATTTCCGCGATATGCGTTCATTCCTACCCTTTATTAGCCGCATTGGCCTCTATGTTTCGCCGATTCTGTGGATGCCAGAAGATGTTAAGGGTAAGGCATTCGCAGTAATTGAAAATTACAATCCGGTCTACGGGTTGCTATGTATTTTTGAAGAAGCAGTATCAAACAAGCCGCCAACGCCTGCGTACTGGTATGCAGCGCTGTTTTGGACTGCGCTGTTATTCATTTCTGGTCTATTAATTTTTGTATCTCGAGAGCGGGAATTCAGTGTCCGAATTTGATGAAATGGAAATAGAAGATGAACTTGAAGACGACGAGCAACATGGCAAAGCCAAAGCGTGGGCTCTAGAAAAAGAGAAAACTGCCGACGTCGCCATTAGCGTTCAAGAGCTGAGCATTACCTACCGCACCAGCTTTGAGTCAACTCCTACTTTGAAGTCAACACTGTCGCGCCTTGGGCGTCGCACAAAACTTGTCAAGACTGTTGAGGCAATCAAGAACATCAGTTTTGAAATTCCACACGGCACGGTTCTTGGTGTTGTTGGCCATAACGGCGCTGGAAAATCAACTTTACTTCGGGCAATCGCTGGAATCATGCCGCCGTCTTCGGGTCAAATTGTCGTGAACGGCGATGTGAGCGCACTTTTATCTTTGGCTGCCGGTTTCAATAGTGCACTTTCGGCGCCGGAGAATGTGCTACTTGCTGGACTTGCTGCTGGAATGACCCGAGATGAAATTTTAGAGCGCGTCGATGAGATCATTGCTTTCGCCGAGATTGAAGATTTCCGCGACATGCCGGTTAAGACTTACTCATCAGGTATGGCTTCTCGCTTGGCATTCTCAGCGGCTGTTCACATGAAGCCGGACATTTTGCTTATCGATGAAGCGCTCTCTGCTGGTGACGCTCGCTTCAAAGTTAAGGCGCAGAAGAAGATGCGCGAACTTATGGACACTGCCCGGACAATGGTTGTCGTTTCACACGGCTCAAACACCATTAAAGATCTGTGCAGCGATGCGATTTGGCTAGATCATGGCAATCTCATGATGCATGGCGATGTCAATACAGTTGTGGACGAATATCTTGACTTTATGAAAGTGGGAAAGAAATCTTCAGCCGCAACCGACGATTTCTAAGTTCAACAAATAATAAGATTGCGTCAAGCCCTGGCCCCGTAGCTCAGGGGATAGAGCAACGGTTTCCTAAACCGTGTGTCGGATGTTCGAATCATCTCGGGGCCACTCA
>JBAXKB010000031.1:0-12041 GCA_037137575.1 Actinomycetes bacterium | reverse complement strand
TTTGCGCGCCCGGAAGGACTCGAACCTTCAACCTGCAGGGTAGAAACCTGTTGCTCTATCCATTGAGCTACGGGCGCGTGGTTTTTCTGAGATAAGTCTAACGATTTCACCAGACTTCACTTAATGGCGTCCAGAGCGCAAAGTTATCCCCAGATACCACCTGGCTGCTGACATTTCTTCCAAACAGTTTCAAGATGATTTCACCTTAACTTCCAGGAGGAATCATGTACGCATCAACATCTATAGTTACCGGCAATGTGGCAACAGAAGTGAAATTCACCAATACCAGTGAGGGAGTTCCAGTCGCTAGCTTTCGACTAGCGGCAAGTGAACGAAAGTTTGATCGAGAAGCGAACCGTTGGATAGATGGCGATGTCACCTGGTATTCGGTGGTCTGTTGGCGTCACGTTGCAGAAAATTGCGCGGTTTCGTTGCACAAAGGTGACCCAGTAGTAATTGTTGGTCGCCTAGCCCTGCGTGAATGGGAGCAAGATGGTCGAGCCGGCTCAACTCTGGACTTAACTGCCGATGTTATTGGTCACGACCTAACCCGCGGAACAGCCACATTTGAGCGAACTCGGCGAGTGGAAATGCCTGATGCGGCTTGACCTCTTGACTAGTGCGAAATCTAGTGCTAAATCTAGTTCTATGAGCGAGCACACAAATCCAGCCCCAATCGAAGATGATGAGGATGTTGCCGATTTTGTCCTGACAAACATGATTGTCAGCGTTTCGGACTTCAAAAAGAATCCCAATAAATATGTTGCGCGGCTAGGCACGCAGACCGAGGAAGAGGCTTTCGCTGTGATGACAAACAACAAGGCATCCTTTTATGTCGTAACTGCGAACTTCTTCGACTATTTGCTCGACTTGAAGTGGGAAGCCGATAACTACGACTTAATTAAACAAGGTCTCAAGGAATTAGAACTTGGACATACTGTTCCCGTAAACATAGAGGACTTACTCAATGACTTACCGTTTGGAGTGGACAAATCTAGCGAATAAGGATTGGGAAAAGTTAGATGGTTCGGTTCAAGTTGAAGTCCTCAAGAAGTTAAAACAACGTCTTGCGAATCCGCACATTCCAGCGGATCTCTTGTCCGCAAATCTAGCTGGGCTCTACCGATTAAAGTTTCGAAAAAGTGGAACCAGATTGATCTATAAAGTTGAGGATCAACGACTCGTGGTAATTGTTGTGGCGGTTGGAAAACGGGAAAATCTTGATACTTATAAAACGGCAGCAGTTCGGCTCGCGCTGTTAAAGGGCGAGGCCGACGAGCGTTAGGCTAGAGCACATGGCTGAATTCATTTATACGTTATCCAAAGCCCGTAAAGCACACGGCGACAAAGTAATTCTTGACGATGTAACTCTGTCGTTCATGCCAGGGGCCAAGATTGGTGTGGTTGGCCCTAACGGCGCCGGTAAATCAAGCCTTCTCAAAATCATGGCCGGTGTAGAAAAACTCTCAAACGGTGACGCCATGCTAAGTCCGGGTTACACAGTGGGCATGCTAGCCCAGGAGCCACACCTGGATGACAGTAAAAATGTTTTAGAAAACGTTGAAGAAGGCGTAGCTGAAACAAAAGCAATGCTTGCACGCTTCAACGAAGTATCAGCCCAAATGGCAGATCCAGATGCCGACTTCGATGCCCTAATGGCCGAGATGGGCACGCTTCAAGAGCAAATTGACCATCGCAATGCCTGGGATTTAGACAGCCAGCTCGAACAAGCGATGGACGCACTTCGTTGCCCACCAAGCGATGCTGACGTAAGCGTTCTTTCCGGTGGTGAGCGCCGCCGCGTAGCCCTATGTAAATTGCTACTGCAGCAGCCAGACCTACTGCTTCTTGATGAACCAACTAACCACCTTGATGCTGAAAGCGTTAACTGGCTAGAACAGCACCTAGAGAAATATCCTGGCACCGTAATTGCGATTACCCACGATAGGTACTTCCTAGACAATGTGGCGCAATGGATTTTGGAACTCGACCGAGGACGCGCCTACCCATACGAAGGCAACTACTCAACCTACCTAGAAAAGAAGCAGGCTCGGCTAAAAGTTGAAGGCGCGAAAGACGCCAAACTGCAGCGCCGACTTGAAGACGAACTCACTTGGGTGCGCTCAAATGCCAAGGCGCGCCAAACCAAGAGTCGCGCACGTTTGGATCGCTATGAAGAAATGGCAATTGAAGCAGAGAAAACCCGCAAACTTGATTTCGAAGAAATCCAGATTCCACCTGGCCCACGTCTGGGAAGTGTGGTTATTGAAGCCGACAAGCTAAGTAAGGGTTTTGGCGATCGCCTGCTGCTAGATGATTTGTCATTTACTCTTCCACGCAATGGCATCGTTGGTGTTATCGGCCCAAACGGTGTTGGTAAAACTACCCTTTTCCGCATGATTGTTGCCACGGCAAATGATGAAACCGGGGACGAAGATACCTTGCCAACATCTGGTGGCTTACGCGTAGGTGAAACCGTAAAACTTTCATACGTCGACCAGAGTCGCGCGGGCCTGGACCCAAAGAAGAACGTTTGGGAAGTCGTTTCCGATGGTTTGGACTGGATCAAAGTTGGCAATGTTGAAATGCCATCGCGTGCCTACGTTGGTGCGTTCGGGTTCAAGGGCCCAGATCAGCAGAAGCCATCAGGCGTACTTTCCGGCGGTGAGCGAAACCGTTTGAACCTGGCGCTCACTTTGAAACAGGGTGGAAATGTGTTGCTCCTCGATGAGCCAACAAACGACCTTGATGTTGAAACACTTGGCAGCCTAGAAAATGCGTTACTTGAATTCCCAGGCTGCGCGGTAATCACCTCGCACGATCGCTGGTTCCTCGATCGCATTGCAACCCACATCTTGGCTTACGAAGGTGACTCACAATGGTTCTGGTTTGAAGGTAACTTCGAATCGTACGAAAAGAACAAGATTGATCGCTTAGGCGCGGAAGCTGCAAGGCCGCATCGCGCAACATATCGCAAACTAACCCGAGGCTAATAATGGCGAGCGTGCTAGTGCCAATACATTTGCGTTGGTCCGACATGGATATTTACCACCATGTGAACAATGTGGCTTACGCAAACTATTTGGAAACTGCCCGCGTGCAGTTCTTGGCCGAGCACAATCTGGATCCAACAGTTGAAGGTTATGGCCAACTAGTCGCCAGACTTGAAATAGATTACACAGCAACGCTGGCATATCGGGCAGAGCCAGTTGAGATGGAACTTTGGGTTAGCGATGTTGGCACATCGTCATACGTAATTAATTATGAACTTCGCGATGAACAAACGGTTTACATGCAAGCCAAAACGATTATGGTTTGTGTCAGTGTTGAACATAGCGTGCCAGGGCGAATCCCGGCAGTATTGCGTCAGATTCTGGAAAGCACTGGACGCTCGTAACCAGAAAGTTCGTTATAAATAATTAAGTGGCCAGGTAATCGGTACCGAAAACTTGGCCACTTAACTTGTTAATTAAATTAAGCCTTTAACCAAGCCGCACTATGTGGTGCAAGCGAACCTGCAACCACAGCATCGCTATCGCTTAAGAGCAAAACTTCACCAGCAGGAAGTTCATAGGCAGTTTTGCCCATGTTCATCACAATGCGAACAGCCGAACCATCTAGGCGAGCCGGGCGCACAAAGCTGACGATGTCATCTGGAGTTTCATCCCAAACTAAATCCTGCGCATCACTAGTGATGCCGCCAAGCGCTGCCAAGCTTCGACGAAGTTTCAAAGCGTTGCGCACTAAGTTCAAGGTGCTGCTAGCAACATCATTTTGTGCTGCTGCGGTTTTATCGGCCCAACGCTTTGGCTGTGGCAGCCAAGACTCGGAATCGGAGTTAAATCCGAAGGTAGCTGAATCGTTATCCCAAGGAAGTGGCACACGACATCCATCGCGGCCAAGATTTTCGCCACCAGTGTTAGCAAACGCAGGATCCTGGCGCATTGCATCTGGAATATCAAACACTTCTTCAAGGCCAAGTTCTTGTCCTTGGTAGATGTAAGCCGTTCCAGGCAATGCAAGCATGGTCATGATGCCAGCACGAGCGCGTTTAACGCCGATAACTAAATCACGCGGCGCAGACCAGTCAGCAGATTTGCTGATGTCGAGGTTTGCATCTAGTGACGCTGCCTCTTCTCCTGTTGCAAGTGGTGCGTAGCGAGTGGCAGCGCGCCAAACATCATGATTTTCCAGAACCCAAGTCGTTGGCGCGCCAACTAAATGATTCCCTTCAAGTGAATCATCAATTATTCGATGTAGAGCTTTACCATTCCACGCAGCTGTTAAGTACGGGAAATTGAAGCCAGTATGTAATTCATCGTCGCGTAGATAAAGCGCATTGCGTTCGGCTGGGCCAACCCAAGCTTCAGCAACAAATACTCGAGGCGGATCGTATTGCTCGGCAACTTCGCGCCATTCGCGCCAAATCTCGTGCACAGGATCTTGATCCCAGTAAGCGACGTGATTTGTTGGGTCGCCTGGCTTGGGCGTAGTGAAGTCTGGGTAACCCTCTGCTTTTGCTAGACCGTGCGCGACATCGATGCGGAAACCATCCACGCCCATGTCGAACCAGAACTTAAGGTGGCCAAGAAACTCGCTGCGAACCTCTGGGTTAGTCCAATCCACATCAGGCTGACTCTTGTCGAAGATATGTAGGTACCACCAGCCACTTGGTTGGCCGGCTGCATCAGGAACTTCGTGCCAGGTTAAGCCACCAAAAACACTTGGCCATTCGTTTGGCTCGATTGTGCCATTCTTACGACCACGAAGTAGGTGGTAGCGCGCCCAAGGGCCTTCGCTGTGGCGGGTTAGTGGCGCAACTGTTGGGTCGTTAACTGGGGGATGAGCGAGGGCTTCTTTAAACCAAGCATGTTCCCATGAAGTGTGGTTTGGCACGATGTCGACTAGCAACTTGATACCTGACGCATGCAATGTGTGGATGAGTTCCTGGAAGTCTGAAAGATTTCCGAAAATAGGATCTACGTTGCGATAGTCGGCGACGTCGTAGCCAGCATCAAGCATGGGGGATACGTAATGCGGACTTAGCCAGAGGGCATCTACGCCTAATTCAGCTAAGTGTGGGACGCGGCCTTGAATACCTTTGATGTCTCCGATACCGTCGCCATTTGAATCAGCGAATGACCGCGGATAAACCTGATAGACGACAGCCTCTTGCCACCAATGCGTGGTGCGCTGCATTTATGAACCTCCAGTAGCACAATGTGGATTTCAAATTTTCGTAACTAGATAATCGTAGTGTCTTTGGGTGGGTCGCAGAGCAGAAGGGGGCAATTTTAGAAAATCGTTATAACGATTTAGTGACTGATTGTGTTAACTAAACTATGCGCAGCGCTTTCCAAATAAGTCCATAGCTCGGCACGCAATTCAGAAGGCACAATCTGCTTGGCCAAGCTAGCTTTCATGTGTGCAATCCAACGATCTCGGGCATCGTCATCGATTACAAATTCGGCGTGACGCATACGAAGTCTTGGGTGTCCACGCTGGGCTTGGTAGGTGCGTGGTCCGCCCCAATATTGTTCAAGAAACATTGTTAGGTGATGTTTTGCCGCAGTCAGATCGCCTTCTGGATACATAGGGCGCAAGACTTCATCAGATTCAATACCTTCATAAAACCCATCAACAAGTGCCACGAAAAACTCATGGCCACCAATGTCGTCGTAGAAAGTCTCGCTCACTTATCTATTGTGGCACGCTCAATTACTTTGCTTGCTTGGCATCGAGCGTCACGGCCGCTTTTGTTATGTTTTTAACCATTGATCCGAAAACAATGCCGTGGAATGGCCACACACTCCACCAGTACACATGCCCGGCTAATCCCTTTGGGTGGTAAATGGCCCGTTGGCGATATTTTGTTGGACTACCTGCTGATGTTTTCACTTCAAGTTCCAACCACGCCAACCCGGGCATTCGCATTTCGGCACGCAATCGCAATAATTTGCCGCGATCACATTCTTCAACGCGCCAGAAGTCGACTGTCTCACCAGCGACTAAATGGTGTGGGTCTCGACGACCGCGTCGCAAACCTGGGCCACCAAAAATTCGATCCAATACTCCGCGAGTTTCCCATGCCAAAGGGAATGAGTACCAGCCCCGTTCGCCACCTATTTGTTCAATAACTTGCCATAGTGAATCGGGTGAAGCGCAAGTTTCAACTTCGCGTTCGTCTGTGTAGAGCGAACCACCAGCCCACTGGGGATCAGTTGGTAGTGGATCGCTTGGTGCGCCGGGCGTTGATGCTGACGACCAACGGGTTTTTACTGCCGCTTCGCGAATGCGCTGCAGTGCCATCCCAACAGCGTCTTCAAAATTAAGTAGACCTTCAGGTGGATCAGGTATGTAGGTCTTGATGTCATGCTCTGCGCAGATAACTTCCGACTTCAAGCTATCCACGAGCGGACGCGCGATGGCTTTAGGCACCGGCGTTACGAGTCCAATCCAGCGAGCAGACAGGCTAGGAGACAGGATGTTGATCGGCCAAATTATGCGTTTACGTAGGCCAGCAACGCGTGCGTACCCTTGCATCATTTCTTCATAGGTAAGAACGTCAGGTCCACCAATGTCGAAAGTGCGATTAAGTTCTGGTTCAAGTACCGCTGCCAAGGTTAAATAGCGCAGTACGTCGCGTACGGCGATGGGCTGAATTTTGGTGCGCACCCAGCGCGGGGTAATCATTGCTGGTAATCGTTCAGTGAGGTAGCGCAACATCTCAAACGAAAGGCTTCCAGAACCCAAAATTACAGCGGCACCAAAAGCGATTGTTGGCACCCCAGATTTCAAGAAAATGTTTCCGACTTCAGCTCGTGACCTTAAGTGCTTGGAAAGCTTCGGATCATTTTGTAATCCACCTAAATATATGATTCGTTTCACGTCTGCTTGTTTGGCGCAGGTAGCAAAAATGTTGGCGGTTTCACGCTCAAGTTTTTCCAGATCTCCGACGCTGCCGATGGAATGGATCATGTAATACGCAACATCCACATCGCGCATAGCCTTGCTGACGGCATCTGCATCGTTGGCATCACCAGAGTAAATCTCGACTTGGTCCGCCCATGTCATCTGCGTTACCCGCTCTGGATGGCGAACAAGAATGCGAACTCGATGCCCAGCTGCCAGAAGATGGGGGATAAGGCGACCGCCAACGTAGCCAGTGGCACCGGTGACTAAACAGAGTTTGGACATGAGTTAAGTCTGCTTCCTTTAGTGTTTTATTGCAGGATAACGTCCAGCAATTTGGGGTTAAGCAGACTGAGAGTGATTGCCAATGCGCGAAACTTCGCCATTGCGCATGTACCAAATCACGCCATCTGCATCCTGCAAGCGGGTTACTCGTAAACCAACTTCAACCACTGTTCCAGTAACCGGGCCAGCATCAATTACATCGCCCACACCGTACTGATCTTCGATGATCATGATGATGCCAGCAAGATAATCCTTGACCAGAGTTTGTGCACCAAAACCAATAGCGACGCCAACTACCCCAGCTGAAGTCAGAATTGGGGCAACATTTAAGCCAATTGTTGACAGCGCCGTTATTAACGCAATCGACCAAACAAAAATTGTGATGATGCTTCGTAGCAGTTGGCTAACAGAATCTGCACGTTGGTCTTTGCGCGACTGCGCTGCCTCAAAATTTTGGTTAGTGAGTTTGCTCATGCCCCTTGAGGCATGCAAAGTGGTGGCACGGCGAATGAGTCGATCAGTTATGCGAACAAGCGTTGCCCGAATAATCACAGCAATCAACAGAGTGAGCGCAACCTGTAGTGGCTTGCCAATGAACCAATGAGTCAGCGTTTGCATGACACCTCCAAAACCAACGGTGCATCTAAATGCACTATTTACCGGACCTTGTTCTAAACTATCGGTGTGTCAAAGAACTTTCGCAAAGCCGTATCCGTTTGTGTCGCAAGTGGCGTAGTCGCCATTGCTAGTGCACTTCCAGTTTTAGCCGACACTAAACATGACGATGGTGATCAGCCAGGTCAGGGTTTAGGCGTTCAAGGCGCAATCTTGTGGTTTGTTATTTTGCCTCTAGCAATTTATGCGATTATCGCACTGCTTGTTATGGGCCCAGGTTGGGTAAGTGCTGCTAAGAAATCTGCAAAGAACGGATTTCTAGATGACCCAACCGGCGAAAAGCCAGTTGGGTCAAAACCAGAAACTGCATCACTTACTTACGAATAAGTAGTTTGCACAAGTTGTTATTGCGCGTCCTTTTCTTGTGCAACTAACGCACGCGAAACATTGTCACGAAGTTCACGAACTAGTCGAGTTGAACCAGCATCAGTATCTGTAGCCAAGAACGCATCTGCTTTGTCCAAGATGTCTTGTGAAACCAAAAGCGATGGGAATAGACCCATTGTGATTCCTTGGGCAATCGCATTTGTGCGATCTTTCCAAACACCTGGCAGCGCGGCAAAGTACTTGTCTACGTATGGAACTAGTAACTGGCGTTGATCTGGCTGTGCGAAACCGCCGATCGTAGATTCAAGGATCGCATTTGCGAGGTCATCATTTTCCACAGTTGCGCTCCAGGCAGCAGCTTTTGCAGCCGCAGTTGGAATGCCAGCGCGAGCTCCAGCAGCCTGACGCTGGCCACCAGCAGTGTTATCTGCGGCAAGTTCGCTATCGATTGCGCTTGGATCAAGTGCGTCCAATGCCACCAACCGAGCAATGAAGGCCCAACGCAAGTCCGTATCTACTGCTAGTCCAGCAGGCGTACCTGAGCCATCGAACCAGCTCTCCAAAATCTCGACATGCTCATCGGTTCGAGCAACGCTGATAGCACTTCGAACAAACGCAAGTTGGTGGTCTGATCCGTCAGCAGCTTTTGCAATTTGTTCCAAAAGACGAGCGAACAAGGCATCGCGGTATTCGCCGCGTTTGTACGGAGTTGCGTACTGTTCAATGGCAGCGCGCGCCTGCATCAATAACTGCTGAGTTACGCCAACTTCGATGCTGTTGAAATCAGCAGTATTGATCATGGTCAAGTATTCGCCTGCAGACATTTCTGCATCGCGGGTCATATCCCAAGCTGCGCCCCAAATAAGGGCCTGAGCCAAGCTGTCGCCAAGATCATTCAAGCGGTGTACTGCTGTGTGAAGTGACAATTCGTCCAGACGAATTTTCACATAGGACAGATCTCCATCGTTAAGAAGTAGCAAGTCTGCTACTGGCTTTCCGGCTAACTGTGGAATTTCAGTACGCGGACCATCGATATCTACTTCGATTGATTCGATAAGAGTTACGTCAGTTTCACCGGCCTGGTAAAGACCAATGCGAATACGGTGTGGACGAAGAGTCTGATCTACACCAACAGGTGCAACAGGTGGTTCCTGAAGAACTGAGACCGATTTGTAGTGGCCATCTTCCACTTCAATTTCTGGGCGCAGCGTGTTAACGCCCGCAGTCTGTAGCCAACGAGTTGTCCAATCTTTAAGATCGCGACCACTTGCAGTTTCAAGTTCGATCAATAGATCAGAAAGCTCAGTGTTACCCCAAGCGTGCTTCTTGAAGTACTGGCGTAATCCAGCCAAGAACTCATCCTGGCCAACCCAAGCAACAAGCTGACGCAGAGTTGACGCACCCTTTGCGTAGGTGATGCCATCGAAGTTAACTTCAACTGCATCCAAATCAACCATGTCGGCAACGATCGGGTGAGTAGTTGGCAACTGGTCTTGGCGGTAGCCCCAGGCCTTGCGCTGGTTAACGAAGTTAGTCCAAGCCTCGGTGTATTCGGTAACAGATGCGCTTGCATCGTGCGCCGCCCATTCTGCAAAACTTTCGTTAAGCCATAGGTCGTCCCACCACTTCATGGTTACTAAGTCGCCAAACCACATGTGTGCTAGTTCGTGCAACACAGTGTTAGCGCGCTGTTCGTATGCAGCGCGAGTTACCTTCGAGCGGTAAACCATGCCTTCATGGTGCGTTACTGCGCCAGCGTTTTCCATTGCGCCAGCATTGAATTCAGGAACGAATAGCTGATCGTATTTGTGGAATGGGTACGCGGTATCGAAAGCTGCTTCGAAGTACTCAAAGCCTTGCTTGGTTACGGTGAATAGATTTTCTGGATCAAAGTACTGAGCAAGTGAATTACGGCAGTAAAGCCCTAGTGGGTAAGTGCCGAACTTACCTGTGTATTCATCGCGTACTTCGTGGTACGGACCAGCCACAATTGCAGTGATGTAGGTAGACATAAGTTCAGTTGTTGGGAAATCCCACTGCGCTGTTGTGTCAGTTAATGGCACAGGAGTTGGTGTTGCGCCATTGCTGACAACCTTCCAATGAGATGGTGCCTTAACTGTGAAAGTGTAAACAGCTTTCTGATCTGGCTGATCGAAACAAGCAAACACGCGACGGGCATCTGCAATTTCGAACTGTGTGTAAAGGTAAACCTCATCGTCCACTGGATCGATGAAGCGGTGAAGTCCTTCACCAGAGTTCATATAGGCAGCGTCACCGATAACAACAAGAGTGTTGTCTTGCGCAAGATCAGACAGAGCGATGCGGAATCCGTCGTGTGCAGAAGTTGGAATTTCCTGACCATTCAAGTTGATTGAAATTACAGTTGGGGCAACGAAGTCGATCCAAGTTTCACCCCCAGCGGTACCGGCAAATCGCACGGTAGTTTCGCTGTGGAAAGTTTCATCGCGAGTGGTTAAATCCAATGCGATGTCGTACGAAGCAACCTTTACTGTTTCTGATCGCTTTTGCGCTTCATCACGAGTGATGTTCATGCCGGCCATGTATAACTCCTTTGTTGTAACACGTCCCCCATATCTTGGCAGTTGCCTCAACTTCGTGCACATTTGGGTCGTATCCTGAAGGCATGAGTGAATCAGTAGAACGAGCAGATTTTTGGTTTGACCCTATTTGTCCTTGGGCTTGGATTGCCTCCCGTTGGATGCTTGAAGTTGAGCAGGTCCGCCCAGTCAAAACCTCTTGGCACGTAATGTCGTTATCAGTGCTCAATGAAGGGCGTGAACTGCCGGAAAAGTACATCGAATTGATGAAAAAGGCTTGGGGTCCGGTGCGGGTAGTTATTGCCGCGCAGGCTCGTTATGGCGATGAAGTGGTTCTACCTCTGTACACCGCAATGGGTACCCGTTTTCATAACGATGGCCGTGGCACGGAGCATGTTGAAGTAATTGCAGAAGCAATTGCCGAATGTGGGCTAGATGCAGATTTGGCAATGGCAGCTGACATCACCGATTTTGATGAGGCGCTAAAGGTTAGTCATCACGCAGGTATGGATCCAGTTGGCATGGATGTTGGTACTCCAGTTATCCATGTTGGCGATGTTGCATTCTTTGGGCCAGTTGTTTCACCGATTCCACGCGGTGAAGCTGCGGGCAAGTTATGGGATGGCGTAGTGCTTGTTGCAGGTACCGAAGGTTTCTTCGAGTTGAAGCGAACTCGAACTCGCGGCCCGGTATTCGACTAGGTCAGTTGCTGAAATCGCGCGAATAACTGCCAAGATAGACCTATGCGAATTCACTTAGCCACAGATCATGCGGGCCTTGAGTTTAAAGATGCCCTAACTGCGCATCTTGTTGAACTTGGTTACGAAGTTGTTGACCATGGCGCGTATGAATACGACGCACAAGATGATTACCCAGGTTTTTGTATTTCCGCAGCGCAGGGTGTTGCTGGCGAACCAGAATCACTCGGAATTGTTTTCGGTGGCTCTGGCAATGGTGAACAGATTGCTGCTAACAAAGTAAATGGGATTCGCGCTGCTCTGTGTTGGAGTATCGCTACTGCGCAACTTGCCCGCGAACATAACAATGCAAATATCTGCAGCATTGGTGCGCGTCAACATTCACAAGAAGATGCTTTTGCAATTATCGATGCATTCTTAAAAACACCTTTTACTAACGATGAGCGCCATGTTCGTCGCATCAATCAAATCCACGATTTCGAGAACAAATAATCCCGCTAAACCTTTGGTTCGATCCCGGGCAGCGACGAAAGGTTTATTGAGAGCGGAAAATTCACGACGGTAGGAGTGAATTTAATAAATGCTG
>JBAXKB010000030.1:0-12480 GCA_037137575.1 Actinomycetes bacterium | reverse complement strand
CAACCTTCTTCTTTGGTGCAGCCTTCTTAGCAGCCTTCTTTGGTGCAGCCTTCTTGACTACTTTCTTAGCAGCCTTCTTTGGTGCAGCCTTCTTGACTACTCGCTTTGGAGCAGCCTTCTTGACTACTTTCTTAGCAGCCTTCTTTGGAGCAGCCTTCTTAGCTACCTTTTTAGCAGCAGCCTTTTTAGCTGGTGCCTTCTTTGCAACAGCCTTTTTAGCTGGTGCCTTCTTTGCAACAGCCTTCTTCTTAGCTGGTGCCTTCTTCGCAGCGGTCTTGCGAGCTGGGGCTTTCTTTGCAGCCACAGTTCCTCCTTGAGGTGGCACTTTCGGCCTGCCCGAAAGTTCTTAAGTAATAGCGTGGCAGAATTTATTGCGCTTGTCTGCAAAATTGCAATGTTTATGTGTCGGCGTGTCGGAATATTTTTTTGATGTTTTTTGATAACAACAATTAAGAAATTTAAGAAAACTATTTATTTTTTTCGTCAATTAAAAATTCACTTGTGCGTGCATCATATTTTTTCAATGCTGGCAAAGAATTTGCGCATGCCAAAACAGCGACAACACAAAGTATTCCGCCAGAAATAAATGCTTTTCGTAATCCAAACATTTGCGCAGAAAAACTTGCTCGCATTTGTCCGAGTTGTGGCCCTACTGAATAAGAAAGTAATTCAATGCTTGCGAGTCGTCCACGCAAGTGATCTGGAATTGTTGCATTCCACAGTTGATGTCTAAAAATGACACTGATCATGTCTGCGCCACCTGCAATTGCCAGGCCAACTAGTGCTATCGGTAGTGAATTTCCAAGTCCAACTATCGCTATGCCAACTCCCCAAGCAGTGGCCGACCAAATGATTCCTAAACCATGTCTTTGAATGCGTCTGGTCCAGCCACTTGTAGCTGAAGCAATCAGCGCGCCAACTGCTCCTGCGCAATACAACAGTCCAAGCGCTGATTGTGAATGGAAGCTTTCCGCTAGGAACGGAAAGAGTGCATTCGGGAATGCAAAAACCATTGCAGTTGTATCTATTAGATAGCTGCCCAACAGATCTTTGCGACTCCACGCATACGACGCACCCTCAGTTATCGCTTTAAATGTCGGCTTCTGGTTTTCGTTTGTTGGAGGTACTTTTGGTAACCGGAAAATAATTGCCGCTGATACTAAAAATGTTAATGAGTCAATGGCATACGAACTCGTCGGACTCATACTCGTGACTACTATTCCACCAAGTGATGTGCCGAAGATGAATGTGGCATTCCTGGTTAAGCCGCTTAAAGCACTCGCGGCTGCCATCTGTTCGCGTGGTACAACTCGAGGAATAATGGCATCCAGTGATGGGCGTTGAATTCCATCTAGTGAAGCCATAACTAGAGCCAACACATAAATTGGCCAAAGCATCGGTTTGTGCATGTGCGCGTTAATAGCGAGAAATAGAACGCTGACAAAGAATGAGAGCTCAGTAAAAATGGCAATTGATCTGCGGTCACGAGCATCTGCCAATACGCCGCCGTAAAGGCCAAAGATAATTAGCGGAATAATTTCGAGTGCACCTAGTAAGCCGACTGCAACATACGAACCGGTTAGTTGTTTAACCTGAAAGGGAAGCGCAACGTAGGTAAAGAATGAACCAAAGCCACTTATGGTGGAGCTGGTCCAAAGTAATCGGTATTGCGGATTGATTTTTAGTGGGCTGAGGTCAACCCGCCAACTAGATTTCTGCTTGTCCTGCGGCTCAGAAGTCATAGAGACATTCTGCCTGACTCTTTCGAATTTTTCTTCGTCAGCAAGTGCCTGAAATGTGACTGTTGTTGAAGTTGTATTTCTGTTAGTTATAAGACTGTTCAGAGGTGGGGTATTGTCCACTGGCAACATCTTTTGCCCATTTATCGCTAGCTGTACCTACAATTTCGCGCAGATTTGCATATGGTTTAACAAACTTGGGTAACGAGCCACCGGTTAAACCCAGAAGGTCCTGCCAAACGATAACTTGAGCATCAGTACCTGCGCCAGCGCCAATTCCAACGGTCGGGATTTGAATTGCATCAGTTATTTGTTTTGCCAATTCTTGTGGCACTACTTCTAACACAATCGCGCATGCTCCCGCTTGTTCAAGAGCAACTGCATCTTGCACTAGTTGCTGCGCAGCTTCGCCACGTCCTTGTACGCGGTACCCACCAAGTTGGTGCACAGATTGCGGGGTCAAACCTATGTGTCCAACAACTGGAATTCCTGCTTCAGTCAAAGTTCTCACTGTTTCAACCATCCGTGCGCCACCTTCTATCTTTACTGCGTGTGCGCCACCTTCTTTCATGAATCGAGTTGCAGTTGCCAAAGCTTGCGCAGGAGATTCTTGATAAGACCCAAACGGTAAGTCAGCGATGACCATCGCACGTTTACTGCCACGCTCTACTGCAGCAACAAGTGGCAGAAGCATGGCTGTTGTAACAGGTAGCGTAGATGAGTAGCCGTAAACCACCATTGCAGCAGAGTCGCCAACTAAGAGTGCTGGGAATCCTGCCTCGTCAAAGATTTGCGCAGTCATTGCGTCGTAGCAAGTGATCATGGGCCATTTTTCGCCTCGAACTTTTGCCGAAATTAAATCTGCAGTTGTGATGCGCCGATTTTGGTTACCGCCATACAGGCGAAGATCTGCAGACGCGTTTGAATCAGTCATTTTTTGCTACTCCAATCTCGAAGCTGGATACCAGTCTCCGGACACTTAAAGCCTATGGCAGAGTGTGGCAACTATCTAATTAGCGTGATTCTTGCCAGCGATTTGTCATGGGTAGGCGTCGATCGCGACCGAAGGCACGTCTAGAGACTTTGGCGCCGGGTGGATATTGGCGACGCTTATATTCAGCGTGATCCGTCATGCGCAAAATTCGCTCGACAGTTTCTGGGGCGAAACCCATCGCAATGATGTCTTGGGCACTGGTGTCGGCTTCAACGTAGGCGCGCAAGATTGCATCGAGTTCGTGGTAGTCAGGCAACGAGTCTGTGTCTAGCTGCCCTGGCCTAAGTTCAGCACTCGGTGGCTTTTCAATACTGTTTTGTGGAATTGGTGCAGTTTGGCCAAGGCTGATCGCGTGTTCATTGCGCCAGCGCGCAATTTCCCACACATCAGTTTTAAACAAATCTTTTATTGGAGCGTAGCCCCCAACTGCGTCGCCATAAATTGTTGAATAGCCAACAGCGAGTTCACTCTTGTTGCCGGTTGCCAAAACTAAGTGGCCCTCTTGGTTTGAGAGTCCCATAAGAGTTGTGCCACGTACCCGGGCTTGCAGATTTTCTTGTGCAACTCCAGTTAGCCCAAGTTCGGCCAAATAAGTAGCGACCATCGGTTTAATTGGGGTGATTCGAAAATTAAGTCCGGTTGCACTGGCAAGTTCTTGTGCATCGCTGATCGAGTGCGTCGAAGAGAATTCTGATGGCATGGCAACACCAAAAACTCGATCAGGACCTAAAGCGTCTACTGCGATAGCAGCAACTACTGCAGAGTCGATGCCACCTGATAGGCCAAGCAATACTGAATTGAAGCCATTCTTATTTACATAATCTTTCAGTCCAAGAACCAATGCGGTGTAAGTCTCGGCATTGCGCGACAATCTCTCAGTGGCAACGCTTTGAAGCGGCTTGACTTCTACGGCATCGCCAGTTTCCAGTTGAACCACGGTTTCGCCAGAAGGTAGAACTGTATGTTCACCCGCTGGCTGTAAAAATAGATCGCTTAACAGAATCTGAGATTCAAACTGGGCAGCGCGAGCAACGATTTCACCGCTGGCGTCAACGATGATGGAGTCGCCTTCAAATACAAGTTCGTCCTGGCCGCCAACCATGTTTACGTAGGCAACCGGCATTTTGCATTGTTTAGCTCTTGAACTAACTAGGTCTAGTCGAACATCATCTTTATCCCGTTCGTATGGCGACCCATTAAGCACAACTAAGAGGCTGGCTTTGGTTTTGGCGATGTTCTCCATGTGTTCGCCGTCTTGCCATAAGTCTTCGCAAATTGCGATCGCAATATCTACTCCGAAGGCTCGTACCACCACAGTTTCAGTGCCGGGCACGAAGTAACGATACTCATCGAACACCCCGTAGTTCGGTAAGTGGTGTTTTGCATAATGCGTAACTATCTGTCCGCGATAAATAACAGCGGCGCAGTTAAGTGGAGCGCCACGTGGAACGCCGAGTGTTACTGCATCTGTTGACGATGTGCCTTTTAGATATCCAACCAACACCAAGACATCGCCAAGTCCTGCTTGCGCTAGTCGGATTGCAAGTTGCTGGGTTTGTGCTTCGCTTGCTTGCTGAAACGAGGGGCGAAGCGCTAAATCTTCAATCGGATAACTGGTGATTAGCATCTCGGGCAATGCCACAATCTGGGCGCCACTTTCAGCAGCTGATTGCACCGCAGAAAACGCTAATTCGGCATTTCCCACTAAATCGCCAACCACAGGGTTTACCTGGGCTAAAGCAAGGCGAATATTCGGCATATCCTTAGCCTACTTGGCAAAACTGACTCCGATTTATTAACACAGTGGTAACACGGGCTAACCATAATGTAACTATGAATAAGCAGACTGATTTCGTAATGCGCACCATTGAAGAGCGCGACATCAGGTTCGTTCGGCTTTGGTTTACCGACGTTCTGGGCATGCTGAAATCTGTTGCTATTGCGCCAGCTGAACTTGCGGGCGCATTTGAAGAGGGCATCGGTTTTGATGGCTCAGCAATTCAGGGTTTTGCCCGTGTCTCCGAATCAGACATGCTGGCTAAACCAGATCCGGAAACTTTCGCTATTTTGCCTTGGCGTGGTGAACACAATGGTGTTGCTCGTATGCTGTGCGACATTGTTATGCCAGATGGTGAACCTGCAGATGCAGATCCACGCAATGTG
The DNA here is from genome assembly GCA_037137575.1 of Actinomycetes bacterium. Classification (GTDB taxonomy): domain Bacteria; phylum Actinomycetota; class Actinomycetes; order S36-B12; family UBA5976; genus UBA5976. The sequence goes on along the minus strand of JBAXKB010000030.1, from coordinate 7,584 downwards.
CTCAAGCAAGTGCTTACCAAAGCCGCGAATATGGGATACCAGTGCTACACCCACCCGGAAATCGAATTCTTTCTATTTAAAGATGCTCCAGTAGCTGGTCAGCAGCCAGTTCCAGTCGATTATGTTGGCTATTTTGATCATTCGCCTAGTGCAACTGGTTATGACTTCCGTCGTGCGGCCATCACGATGCTTGAAGCGATGGGCATCTCGGTTGAATACAGTCACCATGAGGGTGCCCCCGGCCAGCAAGAAATCGATTTGCGTTATGCCGATGCCCTCACAACTGCTGACAACATTATGACCTTCCGGGTAGTTATGAAAGATGTAGCACTTTCACAAGGCGTCTACGCATCATTCATGCCAAAGCCATTCGCCCAATTCCCAGGCTCGGGTATGCATACGCACATGTCACTTTTCGAAGGCGACACGAATGCGTTTTATGAAGAAGGCGCTCCGTACCAGTTAAGTGCAGTTGGTCGCCACTTCATCGCCGGAATTCTCAAGCACGCGCCAGAATTTACTGCCATCACAAACCAGTGGGTTAATTCGTACAAGCGCTTGTCCGGGGGAGATGAAGCTCCTTCGTATGTGTGTTGGGGACATAACAATCGCTCGGCTCTTGTGCGAATCCCTATGTATAAACCGTCTAAAGGAAACTCAACTCGAATTGAATTCCGATCTCTTGACTCTGCGTGCAATCCATACCTTGCATTCTCAGTTGTTTTAGCAGCAGGGCTTAAAGGTATTGAAGAAAAATATGAATTACCACCAGAGGCTGAAGATAACGTTTGGTCGTTAACTGATGCTGAGCGTGAAGACTTGGGCATTGCGCATCTTCCACGCTCACTTGGCGAAGCTATCGCTGTAATGGAAAAGAGCGAATTAGTTGCGCAAACTTTAGGTGAACACGTATTTGAATTCTTCTTGCGCAACAAACGCGCAGAGTGGGATGAATATCAGTCGCAGGTAACTGCCTTTGAGTTAGATCGCTACTTACCAGTTCTCTAGCAAGAACTAGTTGAGCACAACTCTAAATGCGCTCATGTCAGGGGATGCGCCACCGCGCACATGGCCGTAGGGCGCCCCAACCGTTGCTTGTAAGAATTCGATAACTTCCGCTGAGATTTCTTCACCTGGCAGCAAGTTTGGTATTCCAGGGGGATAGGCAGCAACACTTTCGGCCGAAACTCTACCGATGGCGTCCTTAGCTGAAACAACTTCGGTAAGCCCAACATAGGCATCTCGCACCGTCATGTGAGTCTTGCCCGGAGCCGGTAAATCCAGAGCAACAGAATCTGTTTGATCTTCGTGCGGTAACGAATCCAAAGCGCTAGCAATTGCTTCAACATTAGGTGTTACCCCCGCGCCACAAAGCATCAGAAGTACCGAGCCGGTAGCAAGTTCGCAATGTATTTTAAATTCATCAAAAAGATGAGCCCGAGCCGAGTAGCCACTGATGCCACCAACTGCGGTATTGATAGCGATTCGTAGCGGTTCAAGTGCGACTACATCTTCGTAGGCCATAAGTTGCGGTGCGATATCTACGAAGCGATTGGATGACGCAATTTCCTGGCGCAAAGAATCCATGGAGTTCAAGCTTCGTCCGATGTATTCCTGACCATGAGCAGCCATTGTCATTCGTGCGATGTCTAGTGAGGCGATCAGAAGCGAGCTGACGCTTGTTGATTGCAGTGATTTATAAACTCGATCTAAAAGCGGCTCAAGTTTTTGGGCAAACTCTCCAGCCCCTAAGTGCAACATCGCTGATTGACTTAAACTTCCGGCCAATTTGTGGGTACTGCTAATGACTATGTCTGCGCCTTGCGACAGAGCGTTAGCTGGAATATCAGGGTGGAACCCCAGATGCGATCCCCAAGCCTCATCCACTACGAGTGGGATGCCGGCTTGGTGTGCAACCCGGGCTAAGCCGGCAACATCTGCAACTGCGCCGAAGTAACTAGGAGTTACGACATAGGCAGCAACCGCGTCTGGAGTTTGCGCTAATGATTCGCGCAGTTGTTCTGGGGTAATACCGTTTGCGATGCCTAAGTGTGTATCAATAGACGGGATCACAAATGTTGTTGCTAGCCCACTAAATGCCAGGCCATCGATTACTGATGAATGAACACTGCGTTGTAAAACGATTCGATCGCCCAATGCCCGCAAAGCTAAACAGGCCATTAGATTTCCCATGGATGCGCCATTAGTTAAAAACCAAGTGCGCTTAGCACCCCAGGCATCAGCGGCTAGGAGTAAAGATTCATCTAGTGCAGTTGGGTACGAGCCAACATCGATTCCATCAATCAGTGTTTGCACATCAAGGCCCAAAATATGTTTGCCAAAAAATTCGGAAAGTTTTGGGTGTGACAAATCACTAACTTGGTGACCGGGTACGCCAAGTCTTACGTACTGCTGCTTTGCATAGTTCTCGATTGCATCAGCATATGGAGTTCGGCTTTGATCCATGTTTTGCAACTTAGCACTGCAACCGATTGTTGTCTGAGTTTTGGTGTCAAAGAGTGTTGAGTTCTCTGGTTAACGCTAGAATTTTCTAGAGCCCAAAACTGGGCAAATCGTTGGAGGATAAATGAGTGCGCAAGCTTCATCAGCAGTTTTAGGTGATACCTGGGTTGCCAAGGCATCTAATAAATCAGAGTCGCTAGTGCGTAACGCTAGCCTGATTTTTGGCTTAACTGCATTAACTGCACTTTGTGCTCAGATTTCTATCCCACTTCCATTCACCCCAGTTCCACTTACCTTGCAGACATTCGCAGTTCTTGGTGGAGCAGCGGCACTTGGCGCTGAACGTGCAGTGTTGGCGCAAACCCTTTACGTGGGCTTAGCCTGGCTAGGTTTGCCGATTCTTGCAGAGCACAAGGGCGGCAGCGAAGTAGTTTTTGGGGCCACTGGTGGATACCTGGTTGGCTTCATCATTGCATCTTTGGTCGTAGGGTTAATCTCAAAACAAGGCGCAACCAAGAACTTGTATGGAACTATCGCAGCATTTGCTGCAGGCACCGCAACAATTTATGCATTTGGCGTTGGCTGGCTAGCTCATGCAATTGGAATGACAATCAGCCAGGCGATTTCAGCAGGAATGACTCCGTTCATCCTTGGCGATGTAATCAAAGCTGCAGTCGCTGGTGGCCTGTTGCCATTCGTCTGGAAATCCATTAACCGTGGGGCTGACAACTAAAGCTAAGTTTTAGATCCTGAAAAATGTCGGTGGTACTCGGTTGACTTAGTTACATAACCAATCTTGATGATTGGGAAAGTAGCGAAGGATGCTGGTGCAATGATCGAGTTAGTACTTAGTGATAGCAGTGAGTACCCGATGGTTACTTGTTTGCCGGGGCCACGAATAGTACTGACCATGAACGTAACTGCTGACATCTCAAAAGTGTTGCAGTTTTGTCGCGACGATTTACAAAAAGCAATTAATTGGGCTCTCTATAGCATGTATCAAGGAGACTCTGCGCCTGCCCGTGTTTACCACAGGGACATTTATGGTGAAGCTATGAGTATCTTTACAGACCCTTGCGAGCTATTTGGATTAAATGCGTTCGTTCGGCCGCAAAATTTCGAGCGCCTTGAGAACTTCAGCGGGTGATGCTTCGAGTGCACGACACAAGTCAGGCAGCAATGCCACGCTTGGTCGGGTCTCTAGCGAAAAGTAGCGGTAAAGGTTGCCGCGATTAATTCCGATTTCATTTGCGACCTGTTCTAGCGAACGGTAACCCAATTTATCCATTCGGGCACGTAGCCATTCAAGACCAGTCTTCGAAGCGGAGCGCGTTGTAACTTTTGCCATCTGTCTCACATCATTTCTAGTCGAAGTAACTTTTCTCGGTATTAAAAATTTATGTTTTTATTTTATCATTGAAAATTCAATTGTATCCAATCGGGTGGCCCTTTATTTTATATCTTTACTTTACGCGAACACTTGTCTGGTTTTGCGAGTCTAAGTCTTATCTGTTTACCTGGCGCCATTGTTGTCTAAACAATGGCTAGACATTGGTAAATTCTTATTGTTCGTGGGCTGCCTCTAAGTTGCTGATCGCTTGCGCCATTTCTGTGTCACTTAGTGGTTTATTTGCCGCTTGGAGTCTGGAACTAGCAAAGAATATTATGTATAACGTTGATGTGCATAAACCAATGGTGACCAGTAATAAAGCGAAATGTGTGTCGTACTTTTCTACGATCCAGCCCCCGCCAGAAACACCTAAAGCCATTGCCGAACCTTCAACTGCCCACAGCCACGCCTGAGCTGATGTGGCTGAACCAAGTGGACGAACAGCCTCCAAAACTTCCATGTGATAAATCTGGGCAAAGCCAATCGCAAAGCCGAGTGCCGCTAAGGCCACGCCAAGTGGCCAGCCGAATGGGACGAAAGAAAGCGGGATAGTCGTCAGGGCTGCGACAACACTAGCGCGTCGAAATCCAGACAGTGCGGTCATACTTGACTTACGCATTCCGGTGATGACTCCGGCCAGAATGCTAGTTCCCGTTAAAATCGCAAGAAGTGGCGCTGCTAGTCCCGGCGTATTATTTAGCGTTGCAGTGGCAGGAATTGAAATGTCTAGAATTCCCCAGCCAAGTCCAAAAATCAGTCCTTCGCCAGCCATGATGACAAACGGTTTATGTTTCCAAAGACTTAGCGAATTGCCAGACTGCGGTTCCGGCACCCATTGGCGCGAAAGTGGCATGGTGATCATCAGAATCCCGCCGCCCAACATCAGTGTGGCGGTCACCAGAAGTGCAGCTCGGCCACTGAAATGCAGCGCAATGTAAGTTGCAACCACGGGCCCCAAAATTGTTGTGCTGTTCATCAAAGTGGTGTCGAGTGAATACGCAGTTCTCAGGCGTTCCGCACCGACAGCCATTCGCCAGAGTGGGCGAGTGGACAGATTTATTGGTGGCGCAAAAATGCCAATAAAAACATTGACTGTCAGAATTTGAGCCGCGGTGTTTGCAAATGCGAGTGAACTTAGTATCAGCGCCCAGCAGGGAACAAAAACCATTAAAGGTCTCGTTTGGCCATACCGGTCAATCAGGTTGCCGCGAAAACCAGCGCCCAACGATGCTGCGGCAGTTTCAACTCCGGCAGCTAGCCCAGCAACAGTAACGGAGTTGGTTTTTTCATGTACGTAGAAAAATACTGACAGGGTCAGCATTCCGTAGGCAAAGCGGCTAGGAATGTTACTAACCATGAGTCGCTTAACTCCGGGTAATCGAATGATTTCTGCATACGCCATAACGTTCCTTACTTTAGCGGCGGGTGAATCGCAAACTTGGTTCATTTGTGGTTGAATGAAGATTCAACTATTTAAATAGGAGCTGTATGTCAGCCACAACTGAAACATCTGTTGCACAAAACAATTTGGATCCACGCCGTTGGCGAGCACTGTTAGTTATTGCAATTGCACAGTTAATGGTCGTTTTAGATGCCTCAATCGTTAACATTGCATTGCCAAAACTTCAGGTTGATTTAGGTATCACCGCAGAAAATCGTCAGTGGGTTGTAACGGCTTACACGCTCGCATTCGGTGGTTTGCTGTTGCTCGGTGGACGAATCGCCGATTACGCAGGCCGTAAAAAGGTTTTCATGGTTGCTCTCATTGGTTTCGCTGCAGCTTCGGCGCTTGGTGGTTTTGCCGCGAATCAGGAAATGCTCTTTGGCGCACGCGCGTTGCAGGGTGCTTTCGCTGCAATGCTTGCTCCAGCAGCATTGTCGTTGATCAGCGTGACTTTCACAGATTCAAAAGAACGTGCAAAAGCTTTTGCGGTTTATGGCGGCCTCTCTGCCGGTGGCGCAGCTATCGGTTTGATTCTCGGCGGATTGCTTACCGAATATGCTTCCTGGCGCTGGTGCCTTGGTGTAAATGTGCCGATCGCTATCTTGGCCGTTGTACTGGCTGTCAATAACGTTAAGGAAAGCAAGGCGCAAGGCGATACCCGCTACGACATCCCTGGCGCAGTGACCGTGACCTTAGGTTTGGTTTCCTTGGTCTATGGCATCACGCGTGCAGGCGCAGACGGTTGGAGTAGCACAACAACTCTTTCCTACTTTGGCGCCGCACTTGTTCTACTTTCTGCCTTCTTCATTATTGAAAGTCGCACTTCGCATCCACTTCTTCCTGTTCGTATCCTGACCGAACGCAATCGGGCAGCAAGTTACCTAACCTCATTTATCGTGGGTAGTGGACTGTTCGGTATGTTCTTGTTCTTATCGATAACTTTCCAGCTGGTATTTGGCTACAGTCCTGTGCGATCAGGACTAGCATTTTTGCCGTTTTCAGTTGGTGTTGGCATCAGTGCGGGCATGGCCTCGCAGTTACTTCCACGATTCGGCGCTCGTTGGGTTTCATTTGGCGGTTTGTTGCTAGCCTCGAGCGGACTTGCACTGCTAACTCAATTGGATGCCAGCAGCGATTATTTGACCGCAATTTTGCCTTCGCTTATGTTGATGAGTCTGGGCATGGGTCTGGTGTTCGTGCCGATCTCGGCAACAGCGCTATTCGCAGTAGGAAATCATGATGCCGGCGTGGCCTCAGCTGTGCTGAACACATCGCAGCAAATCGGTGGCGCATTGGGTACCGCGTTTCTGAACACAGTGGCAACAACAGCAACAGCTGCTTATGTTGTGGCAAACCACAGTCAGATGGATAAGTATGGCCAGCCGCCAGCAGATGCGCTTATTCACGGCTTCACACAGGCATTCGTTTGGAGCGCAGGACTTTTGCTACTAGGCGCTGTTGTTTGGGTAACTCTAATTAATGCCGATAAGAACACATTGGCAGCAAACGATTCACCAGCCGCTCATGTTGGCTAAGTGTCTCCAAATAAAAACTCAATAGCATCAGTAATCTTGACGGCTAGGGCAGGCACTCAAAGGCTTGCCCTAGCCAATTTTGTTGGAATTTAATGCATTTTCCAGGGTTACAACAATGACAGTGCGAATTGGCAAAGTGCGCAAAATCATGTTACTAGTTACTAGTTTGTTTTTCTTTAATGAAGGCCCACACATCAAGTTCATCTAAATCAATGTGATGCCCGTGTTGTTTCATGATTGTTGCAATTTGCCCTTTATGTTCAGCGGCGTGCATTACGGCCTGACTTAAAATCAGCGAACGCTGAACAGTGAACGACTCGTTGCCAGTTACCACTGTCAGAGTCTCGTCATCAAGAGATGCGTTTTCAATCAGCAGTTGGTCTATTTCAGCGATCATCAACCCATATTCGGCAACTGTTTTGGCGTTTGTTGCTGGTTCCAACTCTGTCCAGTCGATACCAGTTAGGCAATAGCGGTACCAGTGGCTGCTACCAACCAGATGAGTAAGTAACTGCCCAACTGGCCATTCACCTTCAGCGGCCCGCAATCCGAACACTTCGTCAGGCTGATCGATAAATTGTGCGAGAAATTTCTGGTTAGACCAGGCCAGATGCTTTAGCGATACTTCAAGTGAAATCATGCTGTAAATATAGTCTTTAAAATTCACCGTTGAAAGGGAATTAGCAAAGAAAAAGTGAACCCCCAGCCAAGAAACAGCGCTGGGGGTTAACTTTCAACTTATGGTTTAAATG
>JBAXKB010000029.1:0-12638 GCA_037137575.1 Actinomycetes bacterium | reverse complement strand
TTGGGTTGCACAGTCAGCGCTTGCAAAGACAACACGCTGATCCAAAGCAAACAAGCACCAAGAACGTGAACCGCTACTAATACCCAAGGCAACCCAGTGAAATATTGGATGTAGCCGATTGTGCCTTGGCCAAGCGAAACCGCCAAAACTATTAGCGCACGCTTCAGGAAAATCCGCGGTGAGTTGTTGGCTAGTACTGCAACGATGAGGCCGATAATTAATCCGAAGAATAATTGCACTGCTGTTGCGTGCACATGGGTGATAGTTACTGGGTCAATCTTTATTCGGGGCACATCGGCCGTGTCACCCGCATGTGGTCCAGTGCCAGTTACCAAGGTGCCAAGCACAATGATTAGAAGAGCGAGCGCTGTTATTGCCTGAATCAAATATCGCACTGGCTTAGCAACAGCGGTCTGAACAGCATCATCTGATTCACTCGCGCGAACTAATAGGGCAACTGAAACGGCAATCAAAATCATAGAAACTAAAAAGTGCGCGGCAACAGTTAACGGATTCAAGTGGGTGAGCACTGTTATGCCACCCAAAACAGCTTGCGCGAAAATTCCTAACACGATGCCAACGGCAAGTTTGGTAAGGTTTTTGCGTTTAACCAACCCTGCACGTACACGTTGACGATTGATTAGCACCACAGTGATAACGGTCGCTAGGGCAATCAGCATCAAAGCTCCGGTTAGCATGCGATTGCCAAATTCCACATATTTGTGCCAAGACTGCGTTTGGTTGCTGGTGGGCGTTATTGATCCGGGCACGCATTCTGGCCAAGTAGGGCAGCCAAGTCCTGATGAAGTAACTCGCACTAGAGCGCCAGTAACCACAATTGCCGCTTGGGCAACTAGATTTGCGCGAAGTATTACTAACTGCCAGCGGGTTAAAGTAGTGATCACGTGGTAAGCCTACTTCGTGCCAGGTGAGCCCAACACTCGAGATATCCGCCCAACTAGCGGTATTTCAGGAAATACGCAACAATAGAGTTGTGAAAATAACTAGTTCGGGCGCAGGCAACGTTGGCCGCGCACTTTTGCAGCAAGGCGCTATGACCCCTGTTGCTCTTGCCGAACTTTTAAACTTAACCAGCGCAGCGATTCGCAAGCACCTCGATACTTTAACTGAGCAAGGTTTAGTCGAATTTAGTGAGCGAGCACCGTACGGACCAGGCGCACTTTCGGCAACCAGAGGCCGTGGCCGACCAGCACGTGTGTTCTCGCTAACTGCTAAAGGTCGCGCCGCTTTTGGTCAGCATGAACAAAGCACAGCGCTAACGGCTGTGAAGTTTTTAGAAAAAACAGCAGGTGAAGAGGCGATAGTGGCCTTCGCTGCGCAATTAGCGCAAGCATTCGCTGATAGACATCCGCAGGTTCGCGAATTTGGCACACTGCCAGAACGCGTTGAAGCACTCGTATCGGCGCTGAACGTCGATGGTTACGCATCAGACATCACACAGGGTCTTGGCGATTCAACTCAGATTTGTCAGCACAACTGCCCGGTTGGCGATGTAGCTGCGGAGTTTCCACAGCTTTGCGAAGCCGAACGCGCAATGTTCTCAGATTTGCTAGGCGTGCACGTAACGCGCCTAGCCACGATTGCAAAAGGCAATCCAATTTGTACCACCATGGTTCCAAACAACCGAAGGGAAACCGCATGACTACCCAACAAGAACACTTAGACGCCTTAGGCAACTACGAGTTTGGCTGGCACGATACTGACTCGGCAGGCACTAATGCTCGTCGTGGCATCAATGAAGAGGTTGTGCGTAACATCTCTGCGCTCAAAAATGAACCGGAGTGGATGCTCGATCTTCGTCTTCGCGGTTTGAACCTATTCGGCAAGAAGCCAATGCCAAACTGGGGAAGCGACCTAAGCGGAATCGACTTCGATAACATCAAGTACTTCGTGCGCTCAACTGAAAAGCAAGCGAATAGTTGGGAAGATCTGCCTGATGAAATCAAGAACACCTACGATCGTCTTGGTATCCCAGAGGCCGAAAAACAGCGCCTAGTTTCTGGTGTTGCTGCCCAGTACGAAAGTGAAGTGGTTTACCACAAGATTCGTGAAGATCTCGAAGAGCAGGGCGTTATCTTCGTTGATACCGATACAGGTCTGCGCGAGCACGAAGAACTTTTCCGCGAATACTTCGGAACTATCATTCCGGTTGGCGATAACAAGTTTGCTGCTCTGAACACCTCGGTATGGTCTGGCGGATCGTTCATCTACATCCCAAAGGGTGTTCATGTCGACATTCCGTTGCAGGCCTACTTCCGCATCAACACCGAAAACATGGGTCAGTTCGAGCGCACCCTAATCATCGTTGATGAAGGCGCATACGTTCACTACGTAGAGGGCTGTACCGCACCGATTTACAGTAGTGATTCGCTGCACTCGGCCGTTGTTGAAATCATTGTGAAGAAGGGCGCACGCTGCCGTTACACCACAATTCAGAACTGGTCTAACAATGTGTACAACCTTGTCACCAAGCGCGCCGTTGCACATGAAGGTGCAACCATGGAATGGGTCGATGGCAACATCGGTTCAAAGGTGACCATGAAGTACCCAGCGATTTGGCTTACTGGCCCACATGCAAAGGGTGAAACGCTTTCAATCGCATTCGCTGGTGAAGGTCAGCATCAGGATGCGGGCGCCAAGATGGTGCACGCAGCTCCTTACACCTCATCATCAATCATCAGTAAATCTGTTGCTCGTGGTGGTGGCCGCACTTCATACCGTGGCTTGATTCAGGTTCTTGAAGGTTGCCATGGATCAAAGAGCACAGTTAAATGTGACGCTTTGCTAGTCGATGACATCTCTCGTTCAGATACTTACCCATATGTTGATGTTCGTGAAGACGACGTTTCACTTGGTCACGAAGCTTCGGTTTCAAAGGTTTCTGAAGATCAGCTGTTTTACCTAATGTCACGTGGCATGAACGAAGACGAAGCCATGGCCATGATTGTGCGTGGATTCGTTGAGCCAATTGCTCGCGAGCTTCCGATGGAATATGCGCTAGAACTCAATCGACTAATTGAACTTCAAATGGAAGGCGCGGTCGGTTAAGCGTGAGCGCAGTAACAGAACACGAAGTTAGTTTGATTCCACCAACTGATCATTCGCCAACCATTGTTTCTTTGGATGTCGCCGATTTTCCTGTGCCAACTGGTCGGGAAGAAGAATGGCGATTTACTCCACTAAAGCGCTTGGGCGGGTTGCATGAGGCAACTACACCAAGTGGCAGCGCACTTGCAATTGACGCAGTTGTAACAGACGGCGTTACATTCAATGCCAGCGATGTGAAGAATGCCGATCGTCGCGGGTTTACTGATCGAGTAGCTGCTGCAGCTTGGGCTCAGATTGCCACTGTTGCATCAGTTAACATTGCGCCAAATGCGCAGGTTGGTACAGCGCAGACTGTAACAATCACCGGCTCTGGTGCACACCAGTACGGACAGATTGATGTAACAGCGGGTGCGCATTCAAAAGCAGTCGTTATCTTGAACCATGTTGGATCGGGTACTAGTGCAATCAACTTAGACATCAATGCTGGCGATGGCGCTTCATTAACTGTTGTTTCAGTTCAAGACTGGGCAGACGATGCAACTCACGTTGGGCAACATCGAATCACAGTAGGTCGTGATAGTTCGGTTAAGCACGTGTTGGTGACTCTTGGCGGCGACTTAGTTCGTATTTTGCCTAGTGTGCATTACACAGCGCCTGGTGGCTCAGTTGATTTAATCGGCTTGTACTTTGCCGGCCCGGGCCAGCATGCAGAGCAGCGTCTTTTCGTTGATCACAGTGTTGAAAATTGTCGCAGTAACGTCATGTACAAAGGCGCACTTAACGGCAAGGATGCGCATACTGTTTGGGTTGGCGATGTACTTATTCGCTCAAACGCGATCGGCACTGACACCTACGAAATCAACCGCAACCTTGTACTTAGTGAAGGTGGCCGCGCAGATTCTGTGCCAAACCTGGAAATCGAAACTGGTGAAATTGCTGGCGCAGGTCACGCCAGCACAACTGGTCGTTTCGATGATGAACAACTGTTCTACTTAGAATCACGTGGTATTCCAGCTGATGAAGCTCGCCGTCTAGTGCTGCGCGGTTTCTTCGAAGATTTGTTGAATCAGATTGGCGTTCCAGAAATTAACGACACAGTGCGTGAACGTCTAGAGACCAAGTTGGCCGGTGGCGCGTAATGGCTCACAGCGCAACCGTTGGTTTCAAATCAGATTTCGCTGATGGGAAACCACACAAAGTAACTGTTGATGATCATGATGTATGCATCGTTCAAGTTGATGGCGAACTTCATGCCATCGACGACTTGTGTTCACATGCTGAGGTTTCACTTAGTGAAGGCGAAGTTATCAATTGCAGCATCGAATGCTGGATGCATGGCGCAACATTCGACCTTAAGACCGGTGAGCCGTTAGGTCCGCCAGCAACCGGCCCAGTGCAGGTGCACACCGTCACACTTTCCGAAGGTGACAATCCAGAAGTTCAAGTTACCCTCAACGAAGCTAGGAGATAGCAATGTCAGTATTAGAAATCAAAAACCTTCAGGTACAGGTAAGCACCGATGATGGTCCCAAAGACATCCTTCGCGGTGTGGACTTAACCGTTCGCTCAGGTGAAACACACGCACTTATGGGACCTAACGGCTCAGGTAAATCGACACTTGCTTACGCAATTGCTGGGCATCCAAAGTACGACATCGTGGGCGGCACTGTAACTCTTGATGGCGCAGATGTTCTGGAAATGAGCGTTGACGAACGCGCACGCGCTGGCATGTTCCTTGCCATGCAGTACCCAGTTGAAGTTCCTGGCGTTTCAATGTCGAACTTCCTGCGTACCGCAGTAACCGCAGTTCGTGGCGAAGCACCGAACCTGCGCAACTGGATCAAAGAAGTTAAAAGCGCCATGGGCGAACTTCAGATCGATGAAGTTTTCGCAGAGCGTAGCGTTAACGAAGGCTTCTCGGGTGGCGAGCGCAAGCGTGCAGAAATTTTGCAGCTTGAACTATTGCAGCCAAAAATTGCGATTTTAGATGAGACAGACTCAGGTCTAGATGTCGACGCGCTTCGTGTGGTGTCTGCTGGTATCAATCGTGTTATTGAAACAGGTAATACGGGCGTGCTTTTGATTACCCACTTCACTCGCATCCTTAGCTATGTAAAGCCTGATTTCGTTCATGTGTTTTTTGAGGGTCGCATCGTTCGCCAGGGTGGACCTGAACTAGCTGCAGAGATTGAAGCGAACGGATACGCGCAGTACGTAACTGCCTAAATATGTCGGTACTTGATGTTGCAACACTGCGTAAAGATTTTCCAATCTTGGCGCGGAGTGTTCGCGACGCCAAAAAACTGATTTATCTAGATAGTGGAGCCACTTCGCAAAAGCCAACTTCAGTTTTAGATGCTGAACGCAACTTCTACGAAACTCACAACGCTGCGGTACACCGCGGAGCTCATCAGCTGGCTGAAGAGGCAACTATTGCGTTTGAAAACGCTCGGGCGAACATCGCCGGGTTTATTGGCGCACAAACCAATGATGTTGTTTTCACTAAGAACGCGACAGAAGCGATTAACTTAGTTGCTTACAGTTTCCTAAATGCAACTTTGAAATCGCTTAGGGGAGCGCCGCTACCAGAGGGTGCGCAGCGTTTTGTGCTTAACGATGGCGATGAAATTGTAGTTACTGAGATGGAACATCACTCCAACTTGGTGCCATGGCAGGAATTGTGCGCAAAAACAGGCGCGGTTCTTAAGTGGATCGGGTTAACTGACGACGGTCGCCTTAACTATGCCGACCTAGACACGGTAATAACTGCGCGAACCAAAGTTGTGAGCTTCACACACCAGTCCAATTTGCTCGGCACAATTAACGATGTGGCCAGAGTAAGCGCGGCAGCTCGCGCAGTTGGCGCAATAGTTGTGCTGGACGCGTGCCAGAGCATTCCGCACATGCCCCTTTCAGTTACCGAACTTGACGTTGACTTCATTGCATGGAGTGGCCATAAGATGCTTGGTCCGATGGGTATTGGTTGCCTGTGGGGTCGAAAAGAATTACTGGCCAGCATGCCGCCATTTATTTCTGGTGGCTCGATGATTGAAACTGTAACAATGGATGCATCAACTTATGCAGCGCCACCACAGCGCTTTGAAGCTGGTGTGCCAATGGCTGCGCAGGCTGTGGCGCTATCTGCCGCTGTTGATTACCTGCAGGCAATTGGCATGGACAAGGTCGAGGCACACGAACACGAATTGACCATGGCGACAATTGCGGCTTTGAGTGAAATCGACGGCGTGCGAATTATTGGCCCGACAGATGCACACGATCGAGGGTCGGCTGTTTCATTCGTAGTTGATGGTATTCACCCACATGACGTTGGTCAGGTTTTGGATAGCCTGGGTATTGCTGTGCGTGTTGGCCATCATTGTGCGTGGCCGGTTTGTCGCCGGTACGACGTGCCAGCAACAACGCGGGCCACTTTCTACATCTACAACGATTTAAGTGATGTGCAGGCACTCGCCGATGGCATTAAACAGGCACAAGAATTCTTTGGGAGTAACTGATGCAACTAGAGCAGATGTATCAGGAAATTATTCTTGACCATTACAAGCGTCCGCATGGAAAAGGCTTAGCCGAAACGTTCAACGCCGAAGTACATCATGTGAATCCAACTTGCGGTGATGAAATCACGCTTCGCGTAACTCGCGACCCAGCCGACACTTCAAAACTGCTTATTAGTTACCAGAATCAAGGCTGTTCAATTAGTCAGGCATCAGCATCGATTTTGTTTGATCAGCTAAACAACCAGACACTAGCCGTGGGCGAATTAGCGGTGGACCATTTAGTTGCGATGCTTCAGCGGGTTGAAGAACCAAATGAAGATGTTTTAGGCGATGGCATTGCGTTGGTGGGAGTTGCTCAATATCCCGCTAGGGTTAAATGTGCGCTACTTGCATGGATGGCTTGGAAAGACGCGGCTATTCAGGCACTAGGCCAAGAAGTTTCAACAGAAGGTGAAAAATAATTATGGAACCAATGCTTTCCGAAGACGTTATGGAATTGATGCGCGATGTTGTCGACCCTGAATTGGGCATCAATGTTGTTGATCTGGGCTTGGTTTATGACGTTGAAGTTGATGAAGCCAATGTTGCCACCATTAACATGACACTAACCTCGGCTGCTTGCCCGCTTACTGACGTGATTGAAGATCAAACTCGCGCAGCGCTTGATGGCCACCTTTCTGATTTCAAATTGAACTGGGTATGGATGCCACCCTGGGGTCCAGACAAAATCACTGACGATGGCCGCGAAATGTTGCGTGCTCTTGGGTTCAACATCTAACTAGATGTACAAACTTTTCTTTCCTCTGTTGCGCTAATGCCTGTGCATTAGTTATTTTTCGTTTCCACTTACAGAGGCCATTTTATGATTCAAGTAACAGATGTTGAACTGCGTGCCGGCGCCGAGTTGTTGCTCGGCAACGCCACTTTCCGGATTGATTCGGGCGACAAGATTGGCCTTGTTGGTCGCAATGGCGCCGGTAAAACTACGCTTACGAAAGTCTTGGCTGGACAAACTCTGCCAGCTGCAGGTCAGGTTGCCTCCGGTGGCACAGTTGGTTACTTGCCACAGGATCCGCGCACAGGTGATTTGGATGTACTGGCCCGCGATCGCATTTTGAGTGCGCGTGGGCTCGACACAATCATCACTCGCATGCGCCAACTAGAACTTGACATGGCCAGTGCTGATACGGCAATTCAGGAAAAAGCAATGCGCAAATACACCACTGCTGAGGCCGAATTTCAAACTGCCGGTGGCTACGCCGCCGAGAGCGAAGCGTCGTCACTTGCTGGCGCACTTGGGCTATCTACAACGGTACTTGGGCAACCACTGAATACACTTTCTGGTGGTCAGCGTCGTCGAATTGAACTTGCTCGAATCTTGTTTAGTGGCGCGGACACACTGTTACTCGATGAGCCCACGAACCACCTCGATGCCGACTCGATTGTTTGGCTCCGCAGCTTTTTGGCCAACCATTCTGGTGGGCTGATCGTGATCAGTCACGATGTTGAATTACTTGAAGCAACTGTAAACCGCGTATTCCACCTAGATGCAAACCGTCAGGTAATTGATGTTTATAACGTGGGCTGGAAAAAGTATCTAGAAGCGCGCGAACTCGACGAACGCCGCCGTAAGCGTGAGCGCGCCAATGCCGAGCGCACAGCAAGCGCTTTGCAATTCCAGGCTGACAGAATGCGCGCCAAGGCTAGTAAAGCCAAAGCTGCTCAGAGTATGCAAAAGCGCGCAGCCAAGTTGATGGATGGCCTAGAGGCCGAGCGTGCTTCGGATAGGGTTGCGAAGTTGCGATTCCCGACTCCTGCGGCCTGTGGCAAAACTCCGCTAATGGCGACGGGCCTTAGTCGCTCTTACGGTTCGCTTGAGATTTTTACGGATGTGGATCTAGCAATTGATCGTGGATCTAAAGTCGTAATCTTGGGACTAAACGGCGCCGGTAAAACAACTTTGCTTCGAATTTTGGCTGGAGTGGATCAACCCGACACTGGGCAGCTTGAACCTGGACACGGTTTGAAGATTGGGTACTACGCTCAGGAACACGAAACTCTAGATGAAGAGCGTTCAGTGCTGGAGAATATGGCATCTGCGTCGGGGGACTTAAACGATGCGCAGATCCGAAGCGTTTTGGGTTCGTTCTTGTTCTCTGGTGATGCGGTTAGTAAACCAGCGGGCGTACTTTCGGGTGGAGAAAAGACACGTCTGAGCCTAGCCATGCTAGTTGTTGGTTCAGCAAACGTTCTTTTACTTGATGAACCAACTAACAACCTTGATCCAGCAAGTCGCGCAGAAATTTTGGACGCGCTTCGAACCTTTGAAGGCGCAGTGGTCCTGGTTACGCACGATGAAGGCGCGGTTACCGCGCTTGAACCAGAGCGGGTTCTGCTATTGCCAGACGGTGTTGAAGATTTGTGGAGTCAGAGTTATCTAGATCTAATTTCGCTTGCATAAAAAATGCCCGAGAACTCAATCTCGGGCATTTTCTAAATAGTAACTACTAGTCGCGATTGAGAATGGCCAGCAAGCGAAGTAACTCGGTGTAAAGCCACACGAGTGAAACGGTTAAGCCAAATGCCAAGCGCCAAGATTCGCGCTGTGGAATTCCTTGAGCTACTGCCTGAGTAATTACTTCGAAATCCATCACGAGTGAGAATGCCGCAAGACCTACGCCAAAGACACAAAGCAGTAATCCGAACGTGGTTCCGTAGAAACCCCAGCCATCACCCACGCCGAACATGCCCGCAACAAAAGATGCAATTGCAATCGCCAAATAAGAGAACATTGCAACGGTGAACATCTTCATGAAGCGGCCATTGACCTTGATGATTTTTGACTGATACAGCACCAACATGATGGCAAAAACAGCCATTGTGCCAATCAGGGCTTGCTGTGCGATGCCGGGGCCGTAAGCGATGTCCACCCATCGACTGATGGCGCCAAGTGCCACACCTTCGGCTGCTCCATAAAGCAAAACCAGCGCAGGGGAGACCTGCTTCTTAAATGAGTTCACAAGCGAAAGAACAAAGGCCACGCCAAATGCGATTAGCGCCAACGTTTGGTTAGTTTCAGCAGTGATCCAGCCGTAGGCAGCGCCCACCACAACTAAACCAAAAATCTTGGCGGTGTTGGTGATTACATCTACAAGTGTTGCCTGACCAGAAAGCTGGCCGCCATTAATGAGGCGCGAAAGCTCTTCATCGGATACCACTGGTGCTTTGATGTTACGTAACACAGGATTGCGTGAACTCATCTATGTTTCTCCTTGAAAGGTAGGGGTGTTTCCCAGACTATACCCAGAGATATTCGGTACCCGACATCTCAGGCGGTTGTTTTTTCATCACGAACTTGTAACTCTTTTCGCACCAGAACGCCCCAGCCAATTAGCGTCATTATTGCGAAGAATATCCATTGCAGAGCGTACGAGCGGTGTGGCCCTTCGGTAATTTCCGGGGCAGGAATGGACTGCAAATCGCTAGTGGTTGATTGTGGACTACTAGCCGTAAGTTCAAGGTAAGCATTCGAAATATGAACTGATCTTTTCAAGACTTCGTCAGGATGAACTCCATCAACTTGGCCAGTCGGCAAATCCATCGGCCGAGGTTTTGTACGCGCGGTGACAATGCGGGTGCGACCCAGAATTTCAACTGGGCCAGTTGGGGGACTCAGTACGCTTGGGGTGCTCAAGGCAGAATCCGTTGCAGCAGTCCAGCCACGGTTGACCAAAATCGTGAGTCCGCTAGTTGACTTGAACGGTGTGATCACCCAAAACCCCAAATTGGATTCGAATGCCTGCTTGCGCACCAGGACTTGCTTGTTAGTTAACCAAGTGCCTACAACATCAATGCGACGCCATTCATAGGTTTTATCGATTGTGTTTTTGCCCAGCCCTGTAGAAGCAATTTCCTCTAGTGGAGTTGGTTCAAGAGCCTGATTTTTGATAATCACAGCATTGTAGGATTCGCGTTGGTGTAACCGACGCCATTGCCACTGTGAGAGTTCCCAGAAAGCTGGCTGAAGTAATAATGCAACCACTGTGAGTGCAATCCACTTAGGGGAGAGCAGAAATTTCAGCACGTCCTAAGGTTACTGTGCTACATCGTCAGAACTGTTAATCGCCTTATTCGTCGATTTAGCAAACATAGTTGGCATTGCAACTAGACCGCGTTCCCGACCCGCATTTGCAATAACGACAGAGAAATAGGGCAGCAAAATTGCGCCAGCTACCAGAATCCAGCGCAGAGTTCCTTGTGTGACAATTGCTCCAACGAAACAGAGTGTGCGAAGGCCCATGCCGATGAGGTAACTGCGCTGACGAGACTTTTGGTCATTAGAAGTTCCCGATTGCACATTTGTGATTGCGTACACTTCAGGTTCAGTTGCCATTTTTCACCTACGGGTTAGTTTTCTACCCCTAGGCTACTTTCATAAGCACTATTTAGCATCTGGGAGTAATAATGGCTGATCGCACATATCGCATTACTGAAATCGTGGGCACTTCGCCAGAGAGCGTGGATAAAGCCATTCGCAATGGGATAAAACGAGCTTCGCAAACTCTGCGACACCTTGACTGGTTTGAAGTAACTGAAATTCGCGGCAACATCACTGAAGGTGACGTTGCTCACTATCAGGTAGGCATGAAAATTGGTTTTAGGTTAGAAGACGCCTAACTCTTAGCCAATAGGCTCTTTAGGCTGGCCAGCCACTAATCTTGAGATATGAGTCGCATAGTTTTAGTAACCGGCGGAAATCGTGGCATTGGTCGATCAATTGCCCAAAAGTTTCTCGATAACGGTGACACAGTTGTTGTAACCAGCCGAACTGGCGAGGAAATCCCAGGTTTGCACGTGGTCAAGTGCGATGTTTCAGACACTGCAAGTGTTGACGCTGCTTTTGATCAGATTGAGGCCACCTGGGGTCCCGTTGAGGTAGCCGTTGCAAACGCGGGTATCACCCGTGATGGGCTAATTATGCGCATGAGCGATGACGACATTAATGATGTGCTGAACACGAACTTGGTCGGTGCGATTCGCATCGCCCGCCGGGCATCGCGGTCAATGATGAAGGCGCGCACAGGTCGGCTAATTTTTATGTCAAGCGTGGTTGGTCTTTTAGGTTCTGCCGGACAGGTTAACTACTCGGCATCTAAGGCAGGTTTGGTGGGCGCTGCACGTTCGCTCGCTCGTGAGCTTGGCTCACGCGGAATTACCAGCAATGTGATTGCTCCGGGTTTTGTTGATACCGACATGACTGCTGAACTTTCAGAAGATCGTAAAAATGAAATTGTTGGAAATGTGCCATTGGGTCGCTATGCAACTCCAGAAGAAGTCGCAGATGTTGCTGTTTTCTTGGCATCTGCGGCAGCTGGATACATTACGGGCGCTGTCATTCCCGTAGATGGCGGACTAGGTATGGGACACTAAAAGAACTATGGGAATCCTTGACGGTAAGAACTTATTGGTAACAGGCGTACTTAAAGAGTCGTCTATCGCATTTAATGTGGCAAAGATCGCCCAGGAACAAGGCGCTAATGTCGTGCTTTCGTCCTATGGTCGAGTAGCTAACATCACCAAGCGCGTGGCGGCAAAGCTGCCAGTGGAGCCTGCGCTAGTTGAACTAGATGTCACTAACAATGACGACTTGGCAAACTTGCCAGCTGCTCTGGCAGAACACATGCCACACCTTGATGGCGTTTTGCACTCAATCGCTTTTGCGCCAACTTCAGCACTGGGCGGTAACTTCCTGCACACGCCTTGGGAAGATGTTCAGGTTGCTTTAGAAGTTTCAGCATTCTCCTTTAAATCACTCGCAGTTGCTTGCCTGCCCATGATGGAAGGCCGTGGCGGTCAGATTCTCGGCCTGGACTTCGATGCCACAGTAACTTGGCCCTACTACGACTGGATGGGCGTATCCAAAGCTGCCCTAGAGGCAACCACGCGCTACCTAGCACGCGAGCTCGGCCCTAAAGGTCATCGGGTTAACTTGGTGGCTGCTGGCCCGCTACAGACAACTGCAGCAAACGGTATTCCCGGTTTTGAAGACTTTGA
>JBAXKB010000028.1:0-13495 GCA_037137575.1 Actinomycetes bacterium | reverse complement strand
GATTCAAGTTTTTCAAGCACCGATTCCGGTAAATACTGGGCCAGCGTGCTGCGGTGAGCAACTATGCAGAGAATGTCTATTGCCCTAGTAATCCCAACATAAAGTACTTCGCGCGGATCTTGATCGTCGTGGAATCCATCTACACCTAAAACAACACATCGACGTTCGAGTCCTTTGAATTTGCTGACTGTGCTGTAGAAAACCTGACCCGGATCCCAAATGCCTTTTAAGTAAGTGTCAGGGTGAAATTTTTCCTGTTCTTTTTGAATCCCATGGCGACTTTTTGTCATGAGAAGTGTTACTTGGTCTTCTCGATACTTTTCCAAAATCATCTCTACAACTTCATCAGCTGCATCTACAATTTCATCGTCTTCTGGTACAGCGAGGAATAGAACATCTGGACCTTCAAGCCCCGTTGAGTGGACCTTGTGATCAGTTAAATGCGCTGCAAGCTCGGAAATCTGTTGTGAATTTCGGATGTTACTTTGTAGCCGTAACTGGGGGAGATCTAAGTTTCTAGATTCATCTTGATTAAAGATGTTCTGCGCATCATCTCCAAAGATGAAAAGCTCGCCCTCATGCCGGTCTTTGAGCAGGGCCAAAATTGCCTGCCACCAGTCGGAGCTGAAATCCTGGCTCTCATCAACGACGACCGCATCGAATAGATCTGTTGGTTGAGCTCGCTCAAGCGTTTCTTTTAATTGAAGCGGGAGAACGTGCTTCCAAAAATTGTTGTCTCGTTCTTCAGGAATCGATATCCCCCAACTACGAGCAATTGTCTCTGCATTTGTAATGGTTGCGATTCGATCTGATTTATCTAACTTTTCCTCATCGTGGCGAACTTTAGCCGCGAGTGCATGGTTGTAACACAGATAGATAACCCGTTTGCCTTGCTTAGTGAGTTTATGAGCTTGGGCTAGAGCCAATGTGGTCTTGCCAGAGCCAGCTGGGCCCCGAAGTT
The DNA here is from genome assembly GCA_037137575.1 of Actinomycetes bacterium. GTDB lineage: Bacteria > Actinomycetota > Actinomycetes > S36-B12 > UBA5976 > UBA5976. The sequence continues at coordinate 12,534 of JBAXKB010000028.1, read as the reverse complement.
CAAACCGATTCATTGCCTCGGCAAAATCCAGAAGTCTTTCGAGTTGCTTACTTTCGTTTGCCACCCATTCGTTTCTCTCATCAAGAAATTCGGCTAATTTCGCTGGGTCATGCACATCAGGAATTTTTGATTCAAGAGCTGAGATTATTTGTTCACAGTTTTCAGCCGTTGGCAGAGTGTAATTCCTATGATCAAGTGAAAGCGCCGTATGGACAAGGTCTGCGCCAAATCGCAGGTCATTTGTATCTATGAATTGCGCTCGACTGGCTAGCGGGCTTTGGTAATCCATAGCGATTCGCGAATGTGGCAAAGCAATCATAAATACGGATTTGAACCATTTGTTGAGTGATGAGTGATCTAACGCATAGTCACGAATGACATAAAGACTCTTACGAGCCTGGTCAATCGGGTCAATTTCTTTGCTTGTGCCATTCCTGCTGGTTTGTTTGAATTTTCCACTCGCAATAGGTTCAACGCGACCACCCTTTATTTCAACAACCGCTATGCCAACATTGGGCCACAGTATTAACAAGTCGCCTTCACGGTCGGAAGTCCAGTCGGTGATTCGTACGCTATGAAGAACCGTTACTTCATCAGGAAGAGTCTTTACGAGCGACTCGGTTACCTTTTTTTCAGCGTCATTAATGTAGGCGGGCGTCTGCGGAATCAGTCGGGCGGTCATTCGTTTTCCTCACTTTTGCCTAAACTTTAGCGGGGCTTCATGACACCTTGGCGTGTCTATTTAGTTTCTTCGTCAGCGCCGATGTGTTTGTAGACAGCTTCGGTCAATGAGTGGACTTGCTTTGTGAGTTCAGCGATCTGCTTTGCCACATCAAGGGTTTCTTGACCGATTTGGTATGTGTGTTGGGCGAGTTCAGCAGAAATGGCATCTGCCCGTTTCGCGGCAATTAGCAGGATGGCTCCTTGCAGGGCGGCCAGGCAAGACAACACCAAGTTGAGCAAAATGAAAGGGTAATTATCGAAGGAGGACTTGCCAAGTAGGGCATTTAGGATCATCCAAGCACCTAGGAATGCAAGCGCACCGAATACGAATGTCCATGAACCCATACTGTTGCGCATAATGTCGGCAGCTCGTTCGCCTCGGCTGAGTTGGGAACCACTTCGAACTTCAGGGTGGAAGTTCCATCTATTGTTTGCCATTTTTTGGACTCCTTTTCGTTCGATAATTACCTCTCATGCTAACTGGCAGCCCCAACAAATTCTGTAAGTCCGAAAAAATCGTTATCTGTTGAATTACCCAAAACTGTCAGTACTCGCCGATAAGGTTTGCATTAAACCGCAAGGTATTACAAGGCACTATTAAAAGGATTTCAAATGTTAAAGCGTTTCACTTGGGCAACAGTATTGATTCTTGGAATTGCAGCGTGTGGCTCGAAGGCAACAGCTAGCCAGCCAACTGATTTGGCTTCCTATCAAGCTCAGAATTTTGCTTGGGGTAAATGCGCTAGTGATTACTTCCTACCGGCAGATCAATTCGGTCCAGCTTTCAAGAAATCTTCCGCTACTTGTGCGACTGTGACTGTTCCTGCTCTTTATTCAGGAGATCAATCGTTGCCTGATTTCAAAATTGCCATGATGCGTCAGCCAGCAACTGGACCCAAAAAGTTGGGTACTTTGTTTATTAACCCTGGTGGTCCGGGGGAATCGGGCATCAAAGAATTGCAGTGGACTAGTTTCCCAGCAGAAGTGCGTAAGACGTACGACATCGTCGGATTTGATCCCCGTGGTGTGAATCTTTCAGCACCAGTAGAAGGCCATCAGATTAAATGCAACACGCAGTCTGACTTTGAAACTTATTGGACAGGCGATTCCACGCCGTCGAATGATGCTGAGTATCTGGCCAACATTGATACCAGTGATGCTTATTACAAATTGTGTAGTGAAGATAATCCCACTTGGTGGACTTTGAACACTCACAATGTTGTAGATGATCTTGAACTCATGCGCGAGGTAATCACGGGCAGCAAGCCATTGAACTTCCTCGGCTCTTCATACGGCACCACAATTGCTGCTGAATACATAACCCGTTATCCAAACCACGTGGGCCACATTGCTTTAGATAGCCCGACAACAAATGATCCTGGAAAGCCATCAGATCAAATCACTGAAGCTAAGGCGGTAGAAGCCAACGTACTTCGCTTAGCCAAGGGCTATGCCAAAGCAAAAGGGATTAGCCTTGCTGCAGTTAAAAAATTGATGCTTAAAGTCAGGCAAGACGGAGATAACAACAAACTCAAAGGTTTTGCTGGCATGACTATTTTGGATTCCAAAAATGAAATTCATTTGAGTACCGAATTCATGTTCACGCACGGAATCCGAGTTCTCACTTATTACGACCAAGCAACAGCTCAAAAATATTTCAATCAGGGAATGGATGCTGTCACTGGAAAAGATAAATGGAATGGCATGTTCGAATATTTCGCCATGTATATGGATGGCTACGACCCACAGACATTAGGTGGAAAGACGTATCAGCCAGACAAAATCAAACGTGACAACAGCTACGAGATTATGACAATTGTTGACTTGATGGATCGCGATACTACTGACAACAGTTCCAAGGCTGACAAGAAAAAAATGGCTGCCAAAATTAAAAAGGTTTCACCGTTTTGGACTGCACTAAATTCAGATGCTTCGAATTACGAATATGCCGGTGATCGTGAAGGTATCGATTGGATTTCCATTGCCAAAGAAGATAGCGCAATTCCAGATCCGCCAACGACAGCTACAGCTCGCACAAACACATCCGGCAAAAAAGTTTTGGTTGTCGGGGCTAAGTTTGAATCCACCACACCCTACGCTTTTGCTATTAAGACTGCTGCTGACTTGAAATCACCACTTGTTACCTTCAACGGAACAGGGCATGCTCCATTGGCTGGCTTTGATAAAAAGTGCCTAAATGACATTTTTGTTGCGTACTTTGTGCACAATAAATTGCCATCCGGGCCAGTTACTTGCACTAAATAGGTGCATTTGCTGAAAAACGCCTATTGATGGCACACTTATCTAGCACCTCGGTTCACGTCAACTAATACTTTCGGGCGACCCGAGGGCACGAAAAGGAGATAGTAATGAAGGCTGAAATTCATCCAGAATATGTTTTGACCAAAGTCACATGTTCATGTGGACATTCATTCGAAACCCGCAGCACATCAAAGAGTGGACAAATCCACGCAGACGTGTGCAGCGAATGCCATCCGTTTTACACCGGCAAGCAGAAGATTCTTGATACCGGCGGTCGCGTGGCTAAATTCGAGAAGCGTTTCGGTAAGCAGGCTTAGCTTTATAAATAGGTGTCCGCGTTGTCCAAGTGGCAACGCTGGCACCTTTTTATTTGCCTAAACAAATTTCTTTAGTCCGCAAAAGTTTTCTAAAACAAAGTAGGTCAGAATGAGTCAAGATTTCGCCAAAGCGGAAACGCTTTCGATTGAATACGCCGAACTTGAGGTAAAACTCAGCGACCCAGCAACTCACTCAGATCAAAATGAAGCACGTCGAATTGGCAAGCGTCACGCAGAACTAAAACCAGTCGTTGCAAAGTATCGCGAATGGAAACAGTTGCAAGAAGACGAACTAGTTGCTCGCGAAATGGGCGCCGAAGATGCAGCAATGCTCGCTGAAGCTGACGAACTGGCGCTCGCACGTGAGAATGCTGCCGATAAATTGCAGGCGCTACTAATTCCACGTGATCCGCTAGATGGCAACGACGTAATCCTGGAAATTAAAGCGGGCGCCGGTGGCGAAGAGTCAGCACTATTTGCTGGTGATCTAATGCGCATGTATTTGAAGTATGCCGAAAGACGCGGCTGGGTTACCCAACTGCTCGAAGCTGAAGAATCCGACATGGGTGGCTACAAAGACATAGCGATCAGTGTCAAAGCAAAGGGTGTGGTCGCACCTGAAGATGCGCCTTATGCAAACCTCAAATATGAAGGTGGCGTGCACCGCGTTCAACGTGTGCCAGTGACTGAATCACAAGGCCGTATTCACACTTCGGCTGCTGGAGTTTTAGTACTTCCCGAAGCTGAAGAAATTGATGTTTCAATCGACGCGAACGATTTGCGGATTGACGTTTTCCGTTCAAGTGGTCCGGGTGGACAAAGTGTTAACACAACCGATTCTGCTGTTCGAATCACGCATATGCCTACAGGGGTTGTAGTTTCTTGTCAGAATGAAAAGAGCCAACTGCAAAACAGAGAATCAGCTATGCGAATTCTTCGTGCTCGGTTACTTGCTTTGGCCGAGGAAGAAGCTGCCAGTGCGGCAAGTGATGTGCGTAAGAGTCAAGTTCGAACTGTTGATCGCTCGGAGAGAATTCGCACCTACAACTTTCCAGAAAACCGGATTGCTGATCACCGGGTTGGTTTTAAGGCGAATAATCTTGACGCGGTACTAGCTGGTGAGCTTGAACCCGTAGTTGCGGCGTGCATCGAAGCTGACATGCAAGCGAAACTTTCAGACGTTGGCGCTAAGTAAAAAGGTAAGGGCATGAATCTTGATCGGGCACTTGTACTTTCTGCAGCGCAGAAATTGCAGGATGCCGGCATTGATAGTGCGGAGAATGATGCAACACTTTTGTTGAAACATGCGGTAAACGAAGATCAGTTTCATGAATTAATCGCTAAACGTGCATCTCGGATTCCGCTTCAACATTTAACGGGTACCGCATACTTTCGTCATCTAGAACTTGCTGTGGGCCCGGGAGTTTTCGTTCCTCGGCCTGAAACTGAATTACTTGCCCAAGTTGCTGTTGATTGTGTGCCAAAAATACTTGCGAGCCAGCTTGAAGCAGCGCAAGTAAAAGCCAGTGTTACCAAACCGATTGTTTTCGATTTGTGTGCAGGTAGTGGTGCGGTGGGGCTAAGCGTTGCCACTGAAGTAGCAAATGTTTCAGTTCATGTTGTTGAAGTTTCGCAGGACGCACTGCCTTGGCTTATGCAAAATACAGATACTTATGCCATTGAGACCGAAGCTAATAATTCACGAGTAACTGTGCATGCGCTTGATGCAACAGATCTCGAAAAATTCACCCAATGGTTCGACACAGCTGATGTCGTACTTTCAAATCCACCGTACATTCCAGATGAAATGATTCCGCGCGATCCAGAAGTGCGCGAACATGACCCGAAGCTTGCACTTTATGGCGGACCGGATGGCCTTGATGTGCCAACCAAAGTGGCCGTAACTGCAGCCTTGCTGTTGAAAAGCGGTGGCATTTTTGCAATGGAACATGCTGATGTGCAGGGCGAGGGTGAAACTGGGTTGCCGGCAGCACTTCGCGCGATGACAGATGAAAAGGGCAACAATGTTTGGCAAGACGTAGTCGACCACAACGACTACAACGCTCTGCCACGTTTTACTTCAGCAATACGTGCCGAGCGCACAAACGAAGTGCAAGGATAGAAACTATGTCGCAGATTTTCCAATTGACTAATGCGTCAACTGAGGATGACCTAGAAGCAGCCGTTAGTGCAGCAGTCGCAGCAGTTGCCAATGGCGGGTTAGTTGTAATTCCAACCGACACAAGTTACGCGCTCATTTGCGATGCATTTAATCCCGAAGCAGTGGCTTTGTTGCGCAAAGCAAAATCGCAAGACCAAAGTGTCACAATCCCAGTAGGTGCTGGAAATCGCGCCACAATCGATGGCATCGCAACTTTTTCTGAACTTGCAAATGATTTAGCATCTGCTCTTTGGCCAGGTCCGCTAACGGTAATTACACAAGGCCAACCAAGTGTTTTGTTAGCAGTAAAAGATGAAGATGCAGCTTTGCCTGTTCGTATTCCAGATCATCCAATTGCGTTAGCCGTGCTGAATGCGATCGGTCCCGTAGCCATGACAGGCGCACAATGTGCTGGTCAAGAACCCGTGTTAACCAGTGAGCAGGCTAAGTTGGCCATTGGCGAAGCTGCAACCGTATATATAGACGGCGGGCAACTAAGCGGATTGCAATCTAGTGTTGTTGTTGCCACGGGCGATAATCTGCGCTTAGTGCGAAGGGGAGCAATCACTTTGGCGCAGCTGCGCGCGGTGGTTCCAACTGTGGTAGATGCCACTGCCTCAAGCAAAAACTGACTAATCGTGTGACAGAAGTCATCTCAGATGCCACCATTCACTGTCTCTTAACTACCCCTAGACTTATCTTGAACAACTCCCACACCTGAGGTGAATAATGAGCGATATTTTCTACGGTTCTGATTTTGATGCATTACAAAGTACTGATCCAGAGATTGCCAAAGTACTTCTTGATGAACTCGATCGTTTACGTGGGGGATTGCAACTTATTGCAAGCGAAAACTTCTCATCACCTGCAGTGCTAACTGCACTTGGCTCAACCCTTAGTAATAAATATGCTGAAGGTTACCCAGACAAGCGTTATTACGGTGGTTGTGAAGTTGTCGACATCGCTGAGAAGCTCGGTATCGAACGCGCGAAGGAACTTTTCGGCGCAGATCATGCAAACTTGCAACCACATTCTGGTGCGAGTGCGAACATCGCTGTTTACGGCGCCTTCCTTCAGCCAGGTGACACGGTTTTAGCGATGAGTTTGCCGCACGGTGGTCACTTAACTCACGGTGCGAAAGTCTCATTCAGTGGCAAGTGGTTCAATGCTGTGCACTACGGCGTTGCTGAAGGCACTGAAGATATCGACTACGACCAGGTTCGCGCACTGGCCCGAGAGCACAAGCCAAAGATGATCATTTGCGGTGGTTCGGCAATTCCACGCCTAATTAACTTCGCGGCATTCCGCGAGATTGCCGATGAAGTCGGCGCAATCTTGATGGTTGACGCTGCTCACTTCATTGGTTTGGTTGCTGGTAAAGCAATTCCTTCGCCAGTTCCGTATGCAGACGTAGTTACGTTCACAACTCACAAAGTTTTGCGTGGTCCGCGCGGTGGCATGATTCTGTGCAAGGCCGAACATGCAGCAGCAATCGATAAAGCAGTGTTCCCGATGATGCAGGGCGGCCCAATGATGCACGCAGTCGCAGCTAAAGCCGTTGTCCTCAAAGAGTGCGCAACTGCCGAATATCAGCAGTATGCAAAAGATGTAATTGCCAACGCACAAGCAATGGCTGCCGGCTTAGTCGAAGAAGGTATGCGTCCAGTAACTGGTGGCACAGATACTCACCTTGCTCTGCTTGATCTGCAAGGTATCAACGTCACAGGTAAAGATGCCGAAGCGCGATGCGGAGCATCAGGAATTACTTTGAACAAAAACGCAATTCCATACGACCCGGCTCCACCAAGTATTTCCAGCGGTATTCGTGTTGGTTCTCCGGCAGTAACCACTCAGGGGATGGGTGTAGAACAGATGAAACAGATTGCGTCGTTAATCGGGCGCGCAGTTAAGAGCGATTCAGCAGATGTGCATGCACAAGTGAAAGCTGATGTCTTTGAACTTGTCAGCGCTTTCCCTGCTTACCCCCGTCCATAACTCATGCGCGAATATCTACTGTGCCTACTAGCAGCGGCCGCGGTGACATATTTATTGACACCGCTTGTTCGCGCTATGGCCATTAGATATGGCGCTATCGCAATTGCTCGCGATCGTGACGTACACCTACTACCCACCCCTCGTTGGGGTGGCCTCGCCATGGCTGGCGGTTTTATCGTTGCCGTAATTTTGGCTAGCAACTTGCCTTTAATGAGCACAATTTTTCAAGACAGCAAGCAAATAACCGCATTGCTTTTAAGCGCAAGCATCATTGTTGTTCTCGGTTTACTCGACGATCGTTTTGGTTTGGATGCACCAACGAAACTAGTTGGTCAGATTTTGGCCGCTGCAGTTCTCGCTCTCAAAGGCGTGACTATGGTTTGGATTCCAGTTAAAGGCATCTTCATTTTGGATCCATCTACATCAGTACTGGCAACTGTTCTTGTTGTACTTGTCAGTATTAATGCGGTGAACATGGTTGATGGACTTGATGGTCTGGCAGCAAGTATCGGCGGAATTGGCGCAGCGGCATTCTTCGCATACTCGTATTTCTTGAGTGTTCAAAACGGATATCAGCGGGCCACGTTAGCCACTTTAGTTTCGGCCGCGCTGGTTGGGATGTGCATCGGCTTCTTGCCGCACAACTGGTTCCGCGCTCGCATTTTTATGGGCGATACGGGCTCAATGCTCATTGGTTTGTTTATGGCAGCATCAAGCATCATGCTTACCGGTCAAGTGGATCCGGGTGGACTCACTGGAGGAGTGCTACTTCCAGCTTTCTTGCCGATTGTGCTTCCGCTAATTATTTTGTCGGTTCCACTAGTTGACCTATCGCTTGCCATTATTCGGCGCACTCGAAAGGGCCGATCGCCATTTGCTCCAGACAAAGAGCATCTACATCATCGCCTGTTGGATTTAGGGCATGGTCAGCAGCGCGCGGTTTTGATTATGTCTGCCTTCACGGCAGTTGTTGCATTTGGCGCAGTGAGCTTAGCTTTTGTTCCGTTTTGGGCAACAGGACTTGGAGTTTCCTTCGGTATTTTCGCACTTTTCGTTTGGGTGCTGAATCCCTCTGATGGGGCAAAAGCGTTAGATTCATCAACTACGCTCTAAATTATTTGTGGCAGACTGTGAGTCATGACCAAGCATTCAAGTGACCTAAGTTCCTCTAGCCTGCAACTCATTCGTAAGGCCGCTATTCCAACTGTTGTGGCAGCAATTCTTGCTGTTGTCCTGGGTGGCATTGTTAAAGGTTCAGCTGGGGCTATTGGTGCGCTCATTGGTGGCGCAATTGTTGTTGTTTTCTTCACAATTGGCCAAGTTGTACTTAACAATGTGATCAAGTCGAATCCGTCAATGGCAATGAGTGTTGCGATGTTGATGTACTTGGTTAAAGTGGCAGTTTTATTCGCTCTGATGCTCGCTTTTAAGCACACCACGGCTTTTAATACCAAGGTTTTCGCATCTACTATTTTGCTGTGTACTTTGGTGTGGACTGCGGCTGAAATGTGGGCGTTTAGCACTGGAAAAGTGCTTTATGTTGACCCAGGCTCAAGTCCTGAAATTGTGCCCCCAGTCACAGAAAATGACAAGTTGTTCTAACTGGTAAATCTTGAGGTTGTCAGGGCGGGGGCGAGTTCGCGCACCCATCTAATTCCTGCTAATCTGATGAGGCAATGAAGGCCCGCGACACAACATTCCCCATTAGTGACGCAGACCGGTCCACTTCAGACATGGCATGGCGATCAGTTAGTTATCTAACCGCCGGAATCTTGCTTTATGGCGGTATCGGGTGGCTGCTCGGACATTACTTCGGGCACAAGTCAGCTTTTATTGCCGCAGGTGTGATTATCGGAATCGTACTCGCGCTTTATCTCACATACGCACGCGTTTCGTTCATGGAACGAGATGCCACTACGAGTGACCTAAGGAAGCCGCCGCAATGAACCTTGCGACCATAGCAACAGAAGACGCGTGTCACCTGAACTCAGGTTGCGGTTTTCCAGCGCCAAATGCGGAAATCTTTTTCCTAAAGCCATACAGTCTTACCCTTTTTGGTCATCACCTTTTAATCAGCAAGTCGATCATTCTTGCACTTCTTGTTGCACTGATTGTGATTACATTCTTTGTTGCAGCATCTCGTTCATCAAAACTTGTACCAACTAAATTGCAGTCAATCGGTGAACAGGCTTACCTATTTATTCGCGATCAGATAGCCCGCGAAGTAATTGGTAAAGAGGGCGATAAGTTTGTCCCGTTCCTAGGTTCTTTGTTCTTCTTCATCTGGATTTGTAACCTCATGGGTGTTGTGCCAGGGGCACAGTTCCCCGTTATGAGTAGCCTGGCTTTCCCAGTCGCACTAACGCTGATGGTGTACATCACTTATGTGTACCTAGGTATGAAGCATCAGGGACCAATCAAGTTCTTCACTAACGCCGCGTTCCCGCCCGGTGTGCCAAAGGCAATGTACGTTTTGCTAACTCCACTTGAGTTGCTCGGACTACTTGTTACCCGCCCGGTAACGCAGGCGATTCGTTTGTTCGCCAACATGTTCGCGGGCCACTTACTTATCACCACTTTCACAGTTGGTGCCTACTACTTGCTATCGCCGTCAATCATCGGCGCACTAGGTTCGGTTACCTCTTTTGGGGTAACTGTTGTTCTGACAGGCTTTGAGATGTTCATCCAAGGCCTGCAGGCATTCATCTTCACGTTGCTAACGGCCGTCTACATCGGTGGCTCGCTGCACGCGGAACACTAAAACGCAAGAAAAAAACTGAATAGATAACAAAAACCTGAGTAGGTGGAACTGCCACTTACTCTCGACAGAAGGAATAAGTTATGTCAATCCTCGCAGAGGTAACAGGCTCGTTAGGTTCAATCGGTTACGGCCTTGCCGCGATTGGTCCTGGTATTGGTATCGGAATCATCTTCGGTCAGGGTGTACAGGCTATTGCCCGTCAGCCAGAGGCCTACGGTGTAATCCGTCAGAACATGATCTTGGGTTTCGCGCTTGCTGAAGCTCTTGCTCTAATCGGCTTCGTTGTTCCATTCGTCTTCGGTGCTTAGTTAACTAAGGACATTTTGTGACAACCTTCTTACTTGCCAGTGCGGAAAAACACGACGTAAATATTCTTCGTGTTCCGCTCGATGAATTAGTCATCGGCACAGTGGCATTCTTACTTGTATTTTTTGCACTCGCGAAATTTGCATTCCCTCGTATCAGCAAAACTCTTGACGAGCGCGCTGATGCAATTGAGGGCGGCATCAAACGCGCGCAAGATTCACAGGATGAAGCCACTGCACTTCTTGAGTCTTACAAGGCACAGCTAGCGGATGCCCGCACTGAAGCTTCTGCTATTCGTAATCAGGCTCAAGCAGAAAAGGCAACAATTATTGAACAAGCAAAGAGTGAAGCAGCGACTGCGGCTGCCGCAGTTACTGAGCGTGCTTCGGCTTCTATTGAAGCTGAACGTGCACAGGCTGTTGTTTCACTTCGCCGTGATGTTAGCGATCTAGCAATCACCTTGGCCGGCAAAGTCGTAGGGGAAACCTTGCAAGACGATGCCAAAGCTCGGGCAACTGTTGATCGTTTCATTGCTGAACTAGAGGCGCAGGCGGCTAAGTAAATGATTGGTGCATCACGCGAAAGTTTGACTACCGTGCAGGAGTCTTTGCGCTCCAGCGCAGGGCAGGGCGATCTGTCCGCCTTGTCGAGTCAACTTCTTGCGATCGCTCGAGTTATTGCAGGTGAAAAATCACTTCGCCAAATGTTGGCCGATAGTGGTCAGCCTGTTGCTGCTCGTACTTCTTTGATTGCTGACGTAATTGGCTCGCAGGTAGCAGATAACACGAACAGTGTTGTTGCTTCGGTGGTTAGCCAGCGTTGGTCATCAGATAGCGACTTAATTGATGCCCTTGAAATTCTTGGCGCAAAAGCTGCCTTTATGGCAGCCGATGCTGCGAACTCTCTAGATCAAGCGGAAAGCGATATTTTCCACTTTGGTCGCGCGGTTGATGCTTCTGCTGAACTGCAGATGACGCTAACTGATCCTTCGTTAACGCCAGCTATCAAAGCGGGCATTGTTAACGAATTACTGCAGGGCAAAGTTCAGGAACAAACCGCGCAGGTTATTGCTTATTTTGCGAGCAACTTACGTGGTCGCCGCGTGGATGCTGTCGTTGACTTGCTCAGCGAACTAGCGGCCGCGCAGCGTAACCAGGTTGTTGCAGAAGTAAGCAGTGTTGTGGATCTCGATGAATCACAAATCACTCGCCTAACGAATGCACTTACCAAACTGACCGGTAAACAGGTCAGCATCAATGTCGCTATCGACCCAACGGTCCTTGGTGGCATCTCAATCAAGATTGGCCAAGACGTCATTGACGGCTCGGTTGCAACACGCTTAGAAAGTGCCCGCAGGTCACTGCAGGCATAACCACAAAGAAAAGAAAGCAGGACACCATGACGGAACTGTCCATCCGACCAGAAGAAATCCGCGATGCGATTGCTCGTAATGTCGAGTCATTCGCGCCAGGAACTTCACGTGAAGAAGTCGGCCATGTTGTAGAAACAGGCGACGGCATTGCTCGCGTTGAAGGCTTGCATTCAGCAATGACCAACGAATTGCTTGAGTTCGAAGGCGGCCTACTTGGCTTGGCTTTGAACCTTGACGTTCGTGAAATCGGCTGCGTGCTCCTTGGCGACGGTTCGAAGATCGCTGAAGGTCAGGCAGTTAAGCGCACTGGCGAGATCCTTTCGGTTCCAGTAGGCGATGGCTACCTAGGTCGCGTTGTTGACCCACTTGGTAACCCAATCGATGGCAAAGGCCCGATTGTTGCTGAAGGTCGTCGTGCACTTGAACTTCAGGCCCCAACAGTTGTTGAGCGCCAGCCAGTTAAAGAACCGATGCTTACAGGCCTAAAGGCTATTGACGCCATGACCGCTATCGGACGTGGACAGCGTCAGCTCATCATCGGTGACCGTCAGACCGGTAAGACTGCTGTTGCTATCGACACCATCTTGAACCAGAAAGAAAACTGGGAGAGTGGCGATCCGAAGAAGCAGGTTAAATG
>JBAXKB010000027.1:0-13686 GCA_037137575.1 Actinomycetes bacterium | reverse complement strand
CCCGCGACCCTCACCTTGGCAAGGTGATGCTCTACCACTGAGCCACGTCCGCATGTAAAGATAAATCTTTAACCTGCGTAAGACTATCCGATAATTGCACAACCTTCAAAGTCAGGCCACGCAGTACCTAACTCATGCTCCTTGATTCCTAGGGAAAAAGTCCAGCTCGGTGTGGTGCTGGAAATTCAAATACTCCATAGGCTAAGTATGTGAAATCTGGCCAAACTGCAGTGGTGTTCGGCGATAGGTTTGCCACTGACTTGGTGCGGATTACCAGAGATCCAAACGACATGGACTCTGGCTGGTGGGCTGTTTTACAGACTTTTGAAGGCGAGTTTTTCGGATTTCAATTCGCCAACAACTATGAAGCACAAGCAGATTCAATTGAGTCAGAATCTATTGTGAGTTCAGACATCCGGTTCGACAACTGGATGTCAAACGTTGACGAGGTGGAGTATCAGCAGGGCGTAGAGACAGTCCGTGAATCGATTGCCGCGGGTTGGGTTTACCAAATCAACTACTGCAGAATTCTGACCCAGAAACTCTCATCGCAATTCGATAGCTTCGCCGCCTATCGAAAGTTACGCAGTGGAAACCCGGCGCCATACGCTTGCGCTTTCTCGATTCCGCGCGCGGCTTCCGGGCTAGGCTTCGACATACGAATTGCCTCTGCTTCACCCGAGTTATTTCTGGAGCGTAACGGCAAGATTCTGAAGTCGAGTCCAATTAAAGGAACGGCAATTTCGGCAGATGCGATGCTTGATAAAGATTCTGCAGAGAACATTATGATCGTCGACCTAATTCGTAATGATCTCTCACATGTTTGTTTGCCGGGAACCGTGGCTGTGCCAGACATGTTGCGAGTTGAAAAGCATCCAGGTTTGGTGCATTTGGTTTCCGATGTTGTTGGCGAATTACGTGAAGATATTTCATGGGCGGAAATTTTGCAGGCCATGTGTCCACCGGGTTCAGTAAGCGGAGCGCCGAAGAGCAGTTCACTGCAACTGATAAACCAGATCGAACCGCAGGCTCGGGAGGTTTACTGCGGAGTTCTGGGCTGGATAGACGTTGATAATTCTTCAGCCCAGTTGTCTGTGGCAATTCGAACTTTTTGGCAATCATTCAATGCCGTTGAACCAACTCTGTGTTTCGGCACTGGGGCTGGAATCACCTACGACAGCGACCCGCTGGGTGAGTGGAATGAAACACAACTCAAAGCGCAGCACCTTTTAAGTGTTATCTCTACTTCTCTGCAATAGGCTAGGGCCATGAAAGCTTCACACTTTTGGGTAAACGGGCAACTTGTTCCAATTGAACAGGCGCAAATCAGTGTTCTGGACCACGGGTTTATGGTTGCCGATGGCGTTTTTGAAACGCTCAAGATTTCAGGCGGTCGAGCTTTTGCAGTGGATCGCCACAACTTACGTCTTCGCCGCAGTGCTTCTGGACTTGGTATCAAGTGCCCAACTGATGAAGTGATTAATGCCGCAATCGACGAAATCATGGCTGCTAATCCGCCATTTGAACTTGGTCGCTTACGCATAACTGTTACTAGCGGAATCGGTCCATTAGGGTCAGATCGCATTGGTGGCGAGCCAACATTGGTGCTAAGTGTTGCGCCGCAACCAGCTTGGCCTGCGACCACAGGCGCCGTGTTGGTCCCCTGGATGCGCAATGAACTCTCTGCCATTGTGGGTCTGAAAACTATCTCTTACGCGGAGAATGTTTACGCACTTGAGGCAGCCCATAAGCACGGCTTCTCGGAGGCGCTTTCTTTAGACTCAAAAGGCAACCTCTCTGAAGGCACTGGAAGTAACGTGTTCTTGGTTCAAGGTGACGCAGTTGTAACGCCAAGTGTTAAAACTGGTTTGCTACTTGGCATCACTCGTGAATTGACCCTTGAGTGGGCGAAATCTGCTGGTGTGAACATTGTTGAACGCGACGATCTTCGCGCCGAGGATTTGTGGAACTGCGACGGAGCATTCCTCACCTCGTCTACTCGTGATGTGCAGCCAATCGGTTCGCTGGCACAACTGTCGCGTGAAGATTTGTTAAGCAATGAGCGCGAACTCTCAGTGCCTGCGGTTATTCATCAACTCGCCGAGATATTTGCACAGCAGACCGCACTGAACTACAACCCCTGATACTGCGTAACTGGTTCGTATCATTAAGTTAAAGTGAACCTAAGCGAACAATAGGTTTGGCGAATTCAAGCGATTTTGCCAGGCCCGATTTAAGGACAAACTGTGGCATCTGTAACTGTCGGATCCGACAAGCAACTGACATCTATCGATGCCGGGGCCAGTGCTTATGACGTAGTTGGCGATAAAGCGCGCCAGGTCGTTGTTGCTCGGGTTAATGGCGAGTTAGTTGATCTCAGTTACATCTTGCAAGATGGCGATCATGTTGAGCCAGTATTAATCACTGAACCAGAGGGTTTGTCTGTGCTACGCCACAGTGCGGCGCACGTTGTTGCGCAAGCTACACAGGCACTATTCCCGGAAGCAAAACTTGGCATCGGTCCACCTATCAAAGATGGCTTTTTTTATGACTTCGGTACCGACACTGCTTTCTCACCAGATGATTTAGCTGCCATTGAAAAGAAGACCATCGAGATTATTAACTCAGGTCAGAAGTTTTCGCGTCGGGTAGTAACCCGAGAAGAGGCCAGTGTTGAATTAGCGAAAGAAACATTCAAAGTTCAGTTGCTTGCTGCAGATGATGCGGAAGTACTCGCAGAAGAGGTAATGGAAGTTGGCGCTGGCGAGCTAACTATTTACGACAACATCGATTTGCGAAGTGGTGAACATCGTTGGTGCGATTTATGTCGCGGTCCGCATGTTCCTGATACCCGCTACATTGAAGCCAAGGCTGTAAAAGTCATGCGTTCATCTGCTGCCTATTGGCTGGGCGATCAGAAGAATGCTTCGATGCAGCGTATTTATGGCACCGCTTGGGCTACCAAAGATGATTTGAAACAGTACTTAACGATGCTAGAAGAAGCAGCTAAGCGAGATCATCGTCGGCTTGGCATTGACTTAGATTTATTCAGTTTCCCTGATGAAATTGGTTCTGGGCTTGCAGTATTTCATCCAAAAGGTGGCATAGTTCGCCGAGCAATGGAAGATTATTCGCGCGTGCGCCACGAAGCGGCTGGCTACGAATTTGTCTACACGCCGCACATCACTAAAGGCGCCCTTTTTGAACAATCTGGGCATTTGGATTGGTACAAAGATGGCATGTTCCCGGCTATGCATTTGGATGAGGAACTTCATGAAGATGGCACAGTTAAGCGACAGGGTCAAGATTATTATCTAAAGCCCATGAACTGCCCGTTCCACAATTTGATTTTCAAATCACGTAGTCGTTCTTATCGAGAATTGCCACTGCGGCTTTTTGAATTCGGTTCGGTTTACCGCTACGAGAAGTCAGGCGTTATTCACGGCCTTACCCGCGTACGTGGAATGACCCAGGATGACGCACACATTTACTGCACACCCGAGCAGATGCCAGGCGAACTAAGTAACCTGCTGAGTTTCGTGCTGGACTTGTTGCGCGACTACGGTCTGGATGATTTCTACCTTGAACTATCAACTCGCAACCCAGATAAATCAATTGGAACAGAGCAAGAGTGGGATGTCGCTACCCAAGCTCTTGCTGACGCGGCTGCGGCATCAGGACTGGACTTGGTGCCAGATCCGGGTGGCGCTGCTTTCTATGGTCCCAAGATTTCGGTACAAGCTCGCGACGCTATCGGTCGCACTTGGCAGATGTCCACGATCCAAGTCGATTTCCAGTTGCCACAAAGATTTGAGCTGGAATACCAAGCATCCGATGGTGGTCGTGCCCGGCCAATCATGATTCACCGCGCACTTTTCGGTTCAATCGAGCGGTTTTTCGGCGTACTTCTCGAGCACTACGCCGGTGCGTTTCCCGCTTGGTTAGCTCCTGTGCAGGTGGTTGGTATTCCGATCGCGTCTGCCCACAATGATTACTTACATGAATTGGCAGTCAAACTACGCAAACATAGCGTGCGTATTGATGTAGATGATTCTGATGAGCGTATGCAAAAAAAGATTAGAAATGCTCAGTCACAGAAGGTACCCTTCATGCTGATTGCTGGCGATGAAGACATCAAAGCCGGCGCAGTATCGTTTCGTTATCGCGATGGCACTCAGGAAAATGGAGTACCAGTGGATCAAGCCATTGAGAAGATTTTGCAGGCAGTAAGCACTCGGAACGCTTAATGGAGATCGGCGGCAACGGCGTAGAGCAGTGGGAGCGCATTTGGACGCCACACCGCAAAGAGTATTTGACCGCTATGGCCGGGCAGTTTGATGACGATTCTTGCCCGTTTTGTCGGGCGATTGCAGGTGATGACGATCTTGTAGTTGTTCGCTCAGATCATGCGTATGTTGTTCTAAATAAGTACCCGTATAACAGTGGCCACTTGTTGGTTTGCTCTAATCGACATGTTGCTACGTACGATCTACTCACCGACCTCGAAAGCCTAGATGTTCAGCGGCTAACCCAACAAGCAATGCGCACTTTGACATCCGTCTCTAGGTGTACTGGCTTTAACATCGGGATGAATCAAGGTCGGGTTGCCGGCGCTGGGGTTCAAGATCATTTTCATCAACACGTGGTACCTAGGTGGGCTAACGACAGCAACTTCATGCCAATAATTGCTGGCACGAAAATTGTTTCAGAATTACTCGAACAAACGCGAGATCTTTTAGTCGAAAATTGGAGCAGTTAGAGTCAGAGACTGACCCTGCTCATGCAATGTGTCGCCAACCGCGATGTTCTCTGCAACGATGCAACTAGCAAGTTTTATGGACTCGGTTACGCCTTCAGTTTCACCGGTTGAGTCAGTAATCTCAATCGCCGTGTTCGCATTGCCCCAAACGCGTGCCAAACCATTTGCAATTCCTAACCCGTAAAAGCCAGGTTCACTGGTGTGCGTTTGATATTCATCAGATTCAAATAATGGACTCCAGCGATTTGGCAGGACTCGCAGCCAATCCTGCACAATTTTTTGCCCGACATTTTCATCAAGCGGGCTGATAGAAATGATTGAGTCCGTAGCCCATGCCTGTTCAAACTGGCTAATTGCCGGAGTGATGCCGGCTTGAAACATCTTGAAGGCATCCTCACCCAAGCCAAGATAAGCCAAGCTCTCGAAAAGTGAATCGCGTTGATCGGAAGTTAATTCGATGTGTTCGGTATCAGGATTGGTGATTACTTGCTCACCGTTACTGTAATCAAAAATTTGGTTTTGCAGTAGGTCGTATAAAGCGATGACTTTGCTGTCTTCGTCGTCGGCCATCGGCAGATGTCTAACGAGCACATTTTCGGAGAAGATGCGACGGCTGATCGCCACCAGTTCATCGAAGTCAGTGTGTGTTTGAAATAGATTCGTAGCCACGATGTGACGAGGAATTTCGAGTCCAGCCAATTCTTGCCACAGAGCAATAGCCTGCGGGTTTACCCCTAATGAAGCATCCAAGACAAAAATGACTCCATCGCACGCCTCTAACAGTGGCAAATCCATCGTCTGGTCATCGATAAAAACAGCAGTTGTCCGCGCGGCAATGTCGGCATATGTTCGGTTTTGGTGCGCCTGGTAATTTTGACTGGTTAAACCGAAGCTGCGGGCTAGAAACTCCATGTTTGAGTGCGTGGCGACGCTGTAAACACCGATAAGAATTGGCGCTAATTCCTGATTACTCGGCGTTGTCGGTAGCATCGTCATGATGACTATATGGTAGTCGTCATCTCACGCCAAGGATGAGGTCATTGCTCGATAACGCTTCTGCGCGTCAGGTTCTGAGTCGCATTGTTACACCGGTGGCCAATTCTTTGATTCGGCTGAAGGTATCGGCTGACTCGGTAACTTGTGCTGGCGCCGTTGCCACTATCGCATGCGCCGCCGTTTTCATACCTTCAGGCAAATTCCTGATTGCCAGCATCACCATCGGCATCTTGTCTCTGAGCGACTTATTGGACGGCACTATCGCCCGACTTACTGGTTCCGATAGTCGCTGGGGAGCATTTTTAGATTCCACTCTTGATCGGGTCGTGGATGCTTTGGTTTTAGTATCGATTGCGGCTTACTTTCTAGAGAAGGACGTTATTGATACCAAAGTGCTAGCTGCAACATCGGTAGCACTTGTTATGGGGCAGATGACTTCCTACATTCGTGCTAAGGCGGAGTCGTTGGGCGTGCAATGCAAGGTTGGGCTGGCCGAACGTGCCGAACGTACTTTAGTTGTTTGGATTGCTCTACTAGTTTCGGGTCTTGGCTGGTTCTGTCTATCTGGCGCGATGTATCTACTGGCAGTAATTACCACTTTCACGGTAATTCAGCGGGTAGTTCATGTCAGAAAGCAGCTGGATAAATGACAAAGGGCGCGAGGCTGACAACTGCTGGCTTTTGGTTAGGCTGGAATTTTCTCTGGCTGCTACCGCAATCACTTGTAACGTGGTCATTTAATCAAGCTTCCGATTATTGCTGGCGCAAACGCATCAAGGGCGTTCGCCAGTTAGAGGCGAACTTCAGTCGTGTTCTTGGCTTAGATTCGCAAGATGTCAAGATTCGTGAGCTCAGTCGCAGGGCAATGCGTTCGTACATGCGTTACTACTACGAAACTTTTTTGGTTTCTAGATGGTCGGTAGAAAAGATTAACGCCCGCGTTCGAGCGGAGAATGTCGAACCAGTTGTTGAAGCCTTGAAATCTGGAGGAGTCATACTCACTTTGCCACATTCTGGTAACTGGGATTTGGCCGGAGCGTGGGCTGCAATTAATCTCGCAAAAGTTGGAACTGTTGCTGAGCGATTGAAGCCCGAAATGATTTTCCAAAGGTTTGTGTCAATCCGCACTAAATTGGGCATGAACATTCTGCCGCTAACAGGTGAAGCAGGTGTCTACGAGTTTCTACGCGGGCAAGTTTATGAAGGCAAGCTAGTTCCACTTCTTGGCGATCGCGATGTTGCCAAGAATGGTATGGGCAACCTGTTTTTTGGTCACCGAGCGTCACTTCCAATCGGGGCCGCGGTGTTGGCCTTAGACACTAAGCGACCGTTGTTCACTTGCTCCACCTGGTACGACGGCAATCAACTTGTGATTACCTTTGATGAACAAGTGCAGCTGCCAGTTGAAAGTGCCACTGGTCGGGAACGTTTACGCCAAGCACAGCAAGTATCGGCTGAACTGGCCACAAGATTGGAAGCGCACATAAGAGCGCACTGCGAGGATTGGCATATGCTGCAACCAGTTTGGTCGGATTTGGTGGTTGAGTGATGTTACGCGTTGGAATTGTGTGTCCGTATGCCTGGGACATCCCAGGTGGCGTGTCCGCACATGTACACGACTTGGCTAATGCCCTGATCCGAAAAGGTCATTACGTAAGCGTTATCGCTCCTGCTGAATCTGATGAGGGCTTGCCACCCTTTGTTGAATCGACTGGAAAACCACGCGCAGTGCGTTACAACGGCTCTGTTGCCAGGCTCAGCTTTGGACCGCTAGTTGCCCGCCGAGTAAGTAAATGGATTGAGCAAGGTCAATTTGATGTCTTGCATGTGCACGAGCCGTTGGCGCCAAGCGTTTCGGTATTGGCTTGCTGGGCGGCCAAAGGTCCCATTGTTGCCACATGGCATTCAAGTATGGATAGATCTCGAGTGATCTTGAGCCTCGCGAAGCTTGCCCAAACAGTCATGGAAAAAGTTTCCGCACGTATCGCCGTGAGCCCAGCTGCAAAGCAAACAATGATGGAGCATCTTGGCGGGGATGCGGTGATCATTCCAAATGGCGTGGATGTGTCATCTTTTGCAGCTGCTAAGGCAATGCCAGGCTGGGGCATTGAACAGAAGTCGTTAGTTTTCTTCGGGCGAGTTGATGAATCAAGAAAGGGCCTAGTTGTTCTACTAGACGCTTTACCGAAAATTCGAGAGTCGTTTCCTGATTTGAAAGTCCTAATTGCTGGGCCAGGTGATTGCAAGGATTTACTCGATACATTGAGCGCGGCTGATCGTGCGTGCATAACTCAACTCGGATTGGTTGATGAACTCGAGAAGCCGAATGTTTACGCGTCAGGAACTCTTTATGTCGCACCAAACACAGGGGGAGAGTCATTTGGCATAGTTTTACTTGAAGCTATGGCTTCGGGCACCCCAGTTGTCGCAAGCGATTTACCGGCATTCAAGCGTGTTTTGCAAGATGGCCAGTGCGGAAAATTGTTTAACAATGAAGATAGTGAGTCGTTGGCTCAAACAGTTATCGAACTTCTCAACAACGACGAGGAACAACTGCGATTGAGGACTGCTGGGAAAACTCGAGTTGTAGATTTCGATTGGGATACTGTGGCCGACGAAATTATCGAAGTTTACAAATCTGTAACCGTTCCAGGTTTAGTCGTCGAACCTGACATGGCTGGGCAAGTACTCGGACGTTTAGGTCGCCTAAGGATTACTCCAGAGAAGGAATCAGATTTATGAGTTTCAATTCTTGGCAAGGCTACTTGGTAACTCTTTTGGCTATTTGGTACCTGTCTCAACAAGCTGGTCGCCTAGATCGCCTGCACCATCGAATCGAAGTGTCCACAGCTGCTCTTGATGGGAATCTTGGTCGCCGAGCAGGAATCGTGGGTGAGTTGGCCAACTCACCTGTGGTAGATCCAGTCACTTCGGCTGTTCTTGCGCAGGCTGCTCATGACGCCCTAGCGATAGAGCCGCACGACCTAACAGAGCGAATCGACCTTGAGACAGAGTTAACGGAAGTCTTACTTGCATCTTTAGACGAAGCCGACGAAGTGGCCGAATGGCGCATCGATCTTGCCACTGCGCAGCTACTTGATGAATTAGCAATCGCGTGTGGACGTGTGCATCTGAGTCACACATTTCACACCGAGGCAGTTAACGATTGTCTGAATATTCGCAATCAATGGATTGTTCGTATTTTTCGCTTGGCAGGGTATGCGCAAATGCCAATGATTCTCAATCTAGATACCAGAATCCCAAATAGTATTTCCGACTAGCACACTTGCTCCATGTGAGTAGAATTAACTAACCAATCAATTTTCAAGAGGAAATCATGGCAAACGATAACGTTTTAACAGGTACTCAAAAAGTAAAGCGCGGCATGGCCGACATGCTTAAAGGCGGCGTCATTATGGACGTTGTTAACGTAGAGCAGGCAAAAATTGCGGAGGAAGCCGGCGCGGTTGCCGTAATGGCACTCGAACGAGTTCCTGCGGACATTCGCGCGCAGGGTGGCGTAGCCCGAATGAGCGATCCAGACATGATCCAGAAAATTATTGAAGCGGTTTCGATTCCAGTTATGGCCAAGGCTCGCATCGGTCATTTTGTTGAGGCGCAGGTTATCCAAAGCCTTGGAGTTGACTACATCGATGAGTCAGAAGTTCTAACGCCGGCAGATTACACACATCACATTGATAAGTGGCAGTTCGAGGTGCCATTTGTTTGCGGCGCCACAAACTTGGGTGAAGCGCTGCGACGTATCTCCGAAGGTGCTGCAATGATTCGCTCAAAGGGCGAAGCAGGCACTGGTGACGTATCGAATGCAACCATGCATATGCGCACCATTCGTGGTGAAATTAATCGGCTTAAGTCAATGAGTCATGACGAACTCTATGTTGCAGCCAAGGAATTACAAGCGCCATACGCTCTAGTTCTTGAGGTTGCTGAAAAGGGTGCGCTACCAGTCGTTTTGTTCACTGCCGGTGGTATCGCAACACCAGCCGATGCTGCACTAATGATGCAGCTTGGCGCCGATGGCGTATTTGTTGGTTCGGGTATTTTCAAGTCTGGCGATCCAATCAAGCGAGCAAATGCTATCGTTCAGGCCACAATGCATTTTGACAATCCCGACATCATTGCAACAGCAAGTCGCGGACTTGGTGAAGCAATGGTTGGCATCAACGTGGCCGACATTCCTGTTCCTCATCGCTTAGCTGAGCGCGGCTGGTAATGAGCCAGAGCCCACGTGTTGGGGTTCTTGCAATTCAAGGGGATGTGCGAGAACACATCAACCACTTACATGCTGTTGGTGCGCAAGCAGTCGCTGTTCGTTCGCTTGCTGACTTAACTGACCTTCAGGGGTTAGTTATTCCCGGTGGTGAGTCCACAACTATGAGTATCTTGGCCAAGAAAAACAACTTATTCGCACGACTGCGTGAACTTGCCAGTGAAATCCCTGTCTATGGATCTTGCGCAGGACTAATCATGCTTGCGGACAAAATCTTAGATGGTCGCCAAGATCAGGAAACAGTTGGTGGCCTAGACATTGTTGCTGCGCGTAACGCTTTTGGGCGCCAGGTTGATTCATTCGAGATTGATTTAGCGATGCCTGACTTTGGCGATGCGCCGTTTAGGGCGATTTTTATTAGAGCGCCCTTAGTTGTTTCTGTCGGTGATTCTGTGCAGGTTCTGGCCAAAATTCCGAAGGGAACATTCAACGATGACAATGACCGCATTGTTGCGGTGCGACAAGGTAACCTAATAGCGACTTCGTTCCATCCGGAGATTGTTCCAGACCTTCGAATTCATAAATACTTTTTAGAGATGGTGAGAGCAGTATGAGTGGCCATTCCAAGTGGGCAACGACCAAACACAAGAAAGCTGTCGTTGACGCACGGCGCGGGAAACTTTTCGCAAAGCTGATCAAGAACATTGAAGTAGCAGTTCGCACCGGCGGCGCCGACACTTCTGCTAATCCAACTTTGTTTGATGCTATTCAAAAGGCTAAGAAGAGTTCAGTTCCTAACGACAACATCGATCGTGCGTTAAAGCGTGGCTCTGGCCAAGAAGCTGGCGGCGCTGACTACCAGACCATCATGTACGAGGGCTACGGTCCAAGCGGAGTCGCGGTTCTGATTGAATGCTTGACCGATAATCGCAATAGAGCTGCCTCTGAAGTACGTGTAGCCATGACCCGTAACGGCGGCAACATGGCAGATCCTGGGTCGGTTTCGTACCTGTTCAATCGCAAAGGTGTCGTGATTGTCGGCGAAGGGTCAGCAAGTGAAGATCAGATTTTGGACGCCGTGCTAGATGCCGGAGCCGAAGAAGTAAATAGTCTCGGTGGCCCGTTTGAAGTCATTAGCGAGGCAACCGATGTGGTTCGGGTTCGAACCGCGCTACAACAGGCAGGTATTGACTACGAGTCTGCGGAAGCGACTTTCTTGCCCAGTGTGATCGTGCCCCTGGATGCAGATGGCGCTAAAAAAGTGTTCAAGTTACTCGAAGCGCTCGAAGACAGCGACGAAGTACAGAATGTTTGGGCAAATTTCGATATTTCCGATGAAGTTATGGCACAAATCGACGAATAATTGCGTCAATCACACGTTTTGACCCGTTTTTGCTTTAGACTTTCGAACAAATGTTCAGAAAAGGGCAATAATGCGAATACTAGGTGTAGATCCTGGACTAACGCGCTGTGGCGTTGGGGTGATTGAACTCGATGCCAAACGCAAACCTCATTTTGTTTCGGTAAATGTCTTGCGCACGCCAGCGGATGCCGATTTACCTACTCGGTTGGGCCAGTTATCCGAACAACTGTCTGAAGTTTTTGCCGAATTTGCGCCCGATGTGGTGGCAGTTGAGCGAGTCTTTAGTCAGCACAATGTCCGTTCGGCCATGGACACTGCCTCGGCAGCTGCGGTTGTTATGCTTGGCGCCAATCAGCGTGGCCTTCCGGTTGGTATTTACACACCAACTGAGGTTAAGGCCGCCGTTACTGGAACTGGTCGCGCAGATAAAGCCCAGGTCACGGCAATGGTGACTCGTATCTTGAATTTAAGCGAAATACCAAAGCCGGCAGACGCAGCAGACTCGCTGGCACTAGCAATATGTCACGCCTGGCGGGGCGTCGCGCAGATGCGAATTGCAACGGCTGTGGCTAAACAGAGCAGGGCTGTTTCATGATTTCGACAGTGACTGGAAATGTTTTGGAAATTCGCCCAGATGCTTTGGTGGTGGCACTTGGCGGAGTTGGACTGTTGGTGATGGCCGCACCAGAGGTAATTGCGGGCGCAAAATTAGGCAAACCGATTGCTCTACACACATCACTTGTGGTCCGGGAAGAGTCGCTGACGCTCTTTGGTTTTGCCAGTGGCGATAGTCGTGAGCTGTTCGAACTAATTCAAGGCGTGTCTGGATTCGGACCAAGATTGGCTTTCACAGTTTTAAGTTTTCTAAGTCCTGATCAACTTAGAACTGCCATATCAACTGGCGATGTTGCGCGACTGACAAAGACCCCTGGCGTAGGTTCAAAGGGCGCATCTAGATTGATTTTGGAATTGAAAGATCGCATTGGCTACACACCTTCCGCGCCAGGTTTTGCCGGCGAATGGGAATACCAAGTGGAACAAGCGCTTATTGGCCTTGGCTGGTCTGCCAAAGATGTGGCGAATGTTGTAACTACTCTCAGAAGTGAATACCCAGCGAGCGAGGCGACAGTTCCAGAAATGCTCAAGCAGGCACTGCAGCTACTTGGACGCACCAAATGAACGAACGATTACTAGCGGGCGAAGCCATTAACGAAGATGCAAACATTGATGCGGCGCTTCGGCCCGCTAGTTTGGCTGAATTTATCGGCCAACAGCGCGTTAAGGATCAGTTGCAACTCGTACTGCACGCGGCGGCAGGGCGGGGAGTAAGTGCCGACCATGTGTTACTCGCTGGTCCACCTGGATTGGGTAAGACGACACTTGCCATGATTATCGCCGCTGAAATGGACGCACCGCTACGAGTAACTAGCGGTCCCACCATTCAACATGCGGGCGACTTGGCCAGTATCCTTTCAAGTTTGTTACCAGGTGAAGTTTTGTTCATCGACGAAATACATCGGGTAGCGAGGGCGGCCCAAGAACTGTTGTACCTCGCCATGGAAGATTTTCGTGTTGATGTAATGGTTGGTAAGGGTCCTGGCGCAACCTCCATTCCGCTGGAATTACCACAATTCACACTGGTCGGTGCTACCACTCGCTCGGGTTTATTGCCGGCTCCACTGCGCGATCGTTTTGGTTTTACCGCGCAGCTTGATTTTTATGATGACGATGATCTGCAACTGATTGTGAATCGCTCCAGTCAGAAATTGGGTATCGAGTTAGCACCAGCTGCAGCCAAGGAGTTAGCAAGTAGATCCCGCGGCACACCTCGAATTGCCAATAGGTTGTTGCGCCGAGCGCGCGACTATAACCAAGTGCACTCAAATGGGCCACTAGATTTGCAAACCACTAATCAAGCGCTGGCCCTGTACGAGGTTGATGACTTTGGTCTGGACAGACTCGATCGGGCTGTACTTCTGGCTTTGATTGATAAATTTTCCGGCGGTCCTGTGGGCTTGGCAACTTTGGCAATTTCGGTAGGCGAGGAGCCAGAAACTATCGAGACGGTTTGCGAGCCTTTTTTGGTGCGGCAGGGACTGATTTCGCGAACTACTCGAGGGCGAATTGCCACAGCGGCAACTTACAACGTGCTTGGTCGCCAGGCGCCCGCAAATAACGGGTATTCAGAGTAGATTTTCTTGGTGCGACGCTAGTCAGCATTGCCGTTATCCACTAATCTAGGAAAGTATGCCTGTCGCATTAGCGCACTGGCTCGATCCACCGAAAAGAAAGCACACTTGTGGCAAAGCATTATCAACCGCGTAAGTCTCTACTGGC
>JBAXKB010000026.1:0-14105 GCA_037137575.1 Actinomycetes bacterium | reverse complement strand
GAAATGTGGCAACATGGCGCAACCCAAAATAATGTTGCAACTCTTCGTGGCCGTGGCGTAATCGTTATTGATCCCGCAGTTGGTCGGTTAACTGGGCAAGACACTGGCCCTGGTCGGTTGCCAGAGCCTGCTGACATAGCTGCAATCGCTTTAGCTGCAACTTCAGCACAAGCCCAGGATCTTTCTGGCAAGCGCATTGTGATTACTGCTGGTGGAACTCGCGAATACTTAGATCCAGTCCGGTTCATAAGCAATCGCTCGTCGGGCAAGCAGGGGATTGCCTTAGCGGCGGCTGCGCTCAGCCGCGGCGCAAAAGTGACCTTGATTGCAGCCAACGTTACTGAACCAATGCCTCATGGCGTTGTGGTTATTCGAGTTGAAACTGGGCGCGAACTTTCACATGAGATTTATGCGCAAAGCCGCATTGCTGATGTCGTAATCATGGGCGCCGCTATTGCCGATTTTGCGCCAGCGCATACATCTGCCACCAAGATTAAGAAGACTGCCGATAACTCAAACTTCACCCTTGAACTTTCACAGACTCAAGATATTTTGCAAAGTTTGGCCCATCAGCGTGACCATAATGGAGTTCCAAAAGTGGTTGTGGGCTTTGCGGCTGAAACTGGAGATGAAGCCGGCACTGTGTTGGAGCATGCTCGGCAAAAATTGGTTCGTAAAGATTGCGATCTTTTGGTCGTTAATGAAGTGGGTCATGGCTTAGGTTTTGGCACACCCGATAACCAAGTGACGATACTTACCAAAAACTCGGCAATTGAGATTGATGTGCCAAGGGCGCCTAAATTGACAATTGCTCACGCAATACTTGACGCCGTTGTGTCATATAAAACGAACTAACTGCGTGTACCGCCTTAGTGGGCCTTAATTGCACCGCTAAGATTGTGACTCGTTGGACTTTTTGTCGAAATAGTAAAGGTAAGTGAATGTCAGGTCGTTTATTCACCTCAGAGTCAGTAACCGAAGGCCATCCAGACAAGATGGCAGATCAGATTTCAGATGCAATTCTCGATGATCTATTGCAGCAGGACCCAGCAAGTCGCGTTGCTGTTGAAACACTGCTGACCACGGGCCAAGTGCATGTTGCTGGCGAAGTTACCACTGAAGGTTACTGCGATGTCATGAGCATCGTGCGCGAAGTTGTTAACTCAATCGGCTACGACTCATCCAATAAAGGTTTTGACGGCAATTCATGTGGAGTTTCGGTTTCCATTGGTACCCAGTCACCAGACATCGCACAGGGTGTTGATGATGCATTTGAAGAACGCGTTTCAGGTTCTTCAGATCCACTAGACCGACAGGGCGCCGGCGATCAGGGCCTAATGTTTGGCTACGCCTGTAATGACACACCTGAGCTGATGCCATTGCCAATTACTTTGGCGCATCGCCTGGCAGAACGTTTGACTGCAGTTCGTAAAAGCGGCGAACTTAGTTACTTACGTCCCGATGGTAAAACTCAGGTAACCATTGAATACGACGGTGATCGTCCGGTGCGTTTAGACACCGTTGTTGTTTCATCTCAGCATGCAGAAGACGTTGACTTAGAAAAAACGCTTGCGCCAGAAATTCGTAAATTTGTTGTCGAACCAGTTCTTGCGGCCTTCGACTTAACTAGCGACGATTACAACTTACTTGTGAATCCAACTGGCAAATTCGTAGTTGGTGGACCTATGGGAGATGCTGGGTTAACTGGCCGCAAAATTATCGTAGATACCTATGGCGGCATGGCTCGCCATGGTGGTGGGGCGTTCTCTGGCAAAGACCCGTCAAAGGTCGATCGCTCGGCTGCTTACGCGATGCGCTGGGTTGCTAAAAATGTGGTGGCCGCAGGTCTTGCTACCCGATGTGAAGTACAGGTTGCTTATGCAATCGGTAAAGCCCAGCCAGTTGGCGTTTTTGTTGAAACTTTCGGAACTGGAACTGTGGCTGACGAGAAGATCCAGCAAGCAATTCATAAAGTCTTTGATCTGCGCCCGGCTGCCATCATTGCAGATTTGGAACTTTTGAACACATCAGTTGTGCAATACCGACCAACTGCAGCTTATGGACACTTCGGTCGCCCAGGCTTTACGTGGGAGCGCCTAGATCGCGCCCAGGAATTAACTGCGGCGCTATAACAACTGTCGTTCGGGTCTGACAGACTCATAATCGTGACCACAGAAGAGCTCAGCCTATTTCCAACACCCCGTAAGCGGGTGAAGGCGGCTATTCCGCTGGCTGAAAACCAGCCGGTAGCTACAGTTCTGATTGATAATTCTCTGCCGCATCTCGATCGACTTTTCGATTATTCAGTGCCGGCTAAATTCGCTGACACTGCATTGCCAGGAGTACGTGTCCGAGTGCGCTTTGCCGGCAAACTTGTTGATGGCTTCTTGATTGAGCGACAAGACTCATCAGAACATCCAGGAACCCTATTGCCACTCAGTGTGGTTTCGCCAGAGTCAGTACTTAGTGCTGAATTGTTTGCACTAATTTCGCAAGTTGCCCTACGCAATGCAGGTGGGCGCTGGGATGTGGCACGCACAGCAATTCCGAATCGCCATGCTCGGGCAGAGGGCTCAGTGCAAAGTGCAGCGCCAAAAGTTTTAGCACTATCTCCAGAGATACTTACTCAATATGCTGGTGGCCATGCGCTGATAAAGAGAACTGTTGAACACCAAGCGCCACGGGCAATCATGCCAACCGGCAGCGATAATGTGCCCGAAATTTTGGCCGAGTACGCAACTGCTGTGGCTGCAAGCGAGCAAAGCGTAATTGTTTTGGTGCCAGATCGCGCTGGCATCGACCGGGTGATTAAAGTTTTGGCACAAAGTGGAGTTCCTAAATCAGCAGTTGCTGTTTTAGCCGCGGATGATGGCGCAGAGATTCGTTATCGAAATTGGCTTTCAGTTTTGCGTGGACAGGCTCGCATTATTGTTGGCACGCGCTCGGCAGTATTTGCTCCCGCGCAAAACCTGGCTGCAATCTGCATCTGGGACGACTGGAATGAAACATATCTAGATCCGCATGCGCCGTATTGGCATGCGCGAGAGGTCGCTGTTCTACGCAGTCAAAATGAAAACACCGCGCTGTTAGTTTTAGGAAGTTCGCCGTCAACTGATGCAGTTTCCTTAATGCCGTGGCTAGCTTTGGTGGCCAGGCCAACTGATCAATCTCGTCGCAACATGGCTCGGGTTAGAAGCGCACTAGAAGAGCAGTATGTAACCCAAGGGGTAGCCACCCGAATGCCACACCTAGCTTTCCAAGTGATTTCAACTGCGCTCAAATCCGGACCAGTCTTAGTCTGCGTTCCACGCACCGGTTATTCACCAAGACTTGTCTGCCATCAGTGTCGGTCCTTGGCTGAGTGTTCACAGTGTTCCGGCGCTCTTATCCAAACGGCGCGCTCGAGTGCGCCAACTTGCCGGGTATGCGGACATTTAGAGACAGATTGGTCATGCCAGCGGTGTAAAGGTTCGCAAGTTCGGGCCACAACAATTGGAAGTGTGCGCACTGCCGAAGAGTTAGGCCGGGCATTTCCGGGCATTCCTGTTCGCTCATCGTCCGCTGATCACATTGTGCGAACGATCGACTCGCGCCCAAGTATTGTCGTGGCAACTCCGGGAGCCGCTCCGCTTGTCGACGGCGGCTACAGTGCGGCAATATTTTTGGACGGCAACATGATGCTTTCGCGTCCTGATTTGCGCGCAAGTGAAGATACTTATTCCAAGTGGATGGAGTTTGCTTCACTTGTTCGCACTGATGGTGAGATTGTGGTTGTTGCAGATCCTGAGAATCCAGCGGTGCAGGCATTGATTCGCCACGACCCCATTGGTTTTGCGCAACGCGAGTTAGCCCAGCGCGCCAGTGTTGAGTTGCCACCAGCAGTTCGCCTCGCTGTTTTAACTGGCAATCAAGCCGATATTGATGACTTGTTAGAACTAACAAAATTGCCAGACGCGGTGTTGCATCGTGGACCAGTGCCGTCGCAAACTGGCGTGCGTTTACTACTCTCGGTTGAACGAGCGCATGGCTTGGAATTAGCGCAGGCGTTAAAGGATGCAACCGCTGTTCGAAGTGCCCGGAAAAAAGGCGAGCCAGTCAACATCAAATTCGACCCTTACGACCTGTAGTTCAAGGTAAAGAGTGTTTGCGCTGACATTAGACTGTTAGCACAACGCTTCACAGGAGGAATAATGACCGTTCAGCCAATTCGGCTTTTTGGTGATCCAGTTCTAAATACTCCTGCCTTAGAAGTAACCACTTTTGATAAAGAACTGCGCAATCTTGTGCAGGATTTAACCAACACAATGCTTGATGCTGGTGGCGCAGGTCTGGCCGCGCCACAAATCGGCGTATCGCTGCGGGTTTTCACTTACGACATCGATGATGTAATCGGCCATTTGATAAACCCAGTGCTTAAACTCTCAGTCGAAACCCAAGATGGAGACGAAGGCTGTTTGTCCATCCCGGGGCTAGCTTTTGACTGCATTCGCGCCGAGCATGTAGTTGCTCATGGATTCAATGAATTTGGCGAACCCATGATTATTGAAGGTAGCGATTTACTGGCTCGCTGTATCCAGCATGAAACAGACCACCTAGACGGCATTTTGTTTGTTGATCGGTTGGATGAGCAAACTCGCAAAGAAGCGATGAAAGCCATTCGTGAAACTGATTGGTTCGGTTCTGCTCCACAAATTAAAGTTAGTCCGCACCCACTAAACACTGGGTTGTTTTAATCGTGCGTATTGCGTTTGCCGGAACTCCAGATGTTGCTGTTCCTGTTCTGGACGCCTTAGTTTCTAGTGGCCATGAAATCGCATTTGTAATCACGAGACCCGATGCGCCAGCTGGGCGTGGTCGCGTCTTAACACCTAGTCCAGTTTCACTCAGCGCACAAGAGCACAACATTGAATGTTTCAAAACCACCGATTTAGTTTCATTGACTGCACAACTAGCCGAGGTTGATTGTGTCGTTGTCGTTGCATTTGGCGCGATGGTGCCAAGCAACTTATTGAGCGTGCCAAAGCATGGTTGGATCAATGTTCATTTCTCCCTACTGCCACATTGGCGTGGGGCGGCGCCGGTTCAGAACGCAATTAAAGCTGGCGATGATGTGACTGGCGTTAGCGCCTTCCAAATCGATGCTGGACTAGACACTGGCCCAGTACTTGGCTCAATTGCAACTTCGATTCGCGCGGGTGAAACATCTGGCGAACTTTTGGATCGTCTTGCTATCGAAGGTGCGGCGCTGATGGTGGCTACTCTGTCTGCGCTGGAATCTGGAAATATCCAAGCGGTACCGCAGCCAACATTTGGCATCTCATTGGCTCCGAAGATTTCCAAGGATGATGCCAGAGTTAATTGGCAATTGCCAGCATTAGCTATTGAGCGACACATTCGGGCCATGACCCCAGAACCCGGTGCGTGGACGATGGTCGGCGAGCAGCGAATCAAGCTGGCTCCGGTGAGTCTTGCAACGCAAGTTATTCACCTGGCCCCAGGTGAAGTAGTGAAGATTGAAAATCAAATTTTGGTTGGTACGGCAAGTCACGCTGTGGTTCTTGCCGAAGTAACTCAGGCAGGACGTAATCAAGTGGATGCAATGCAATGGTTTAGTAATCAATCCGATGTGACATTCGAATGAGCACTTCAGCGCGCAAGGTCGCCTACGATGTCGTGCATTCAGTACATGTTAACGATGCCTATGCCAACTTGGAATTGCCAAGCGCATGTAGCAGAGCAAACTTAACTACTCGCGATGCTGCGTTTGCAACCGAACTCACTTATGGCACATTGCGCAGGCAAGGAAGCCTTGACGCAGTGATTTCTGCTTGTGCGAACCGTGGCGATTTAGATGCACCCGTGCAAGACATTTTGCGCATTGGCGCTTATCAATTACTTTTCTTGCGAACTCCAGCACACGCAGCAATTAATGAAGCGGTTTCCTTAGTTGGCAAAGAAGTTGGCCGCAGTGCAACTGGGTTTGTGAACGCAGTACTTAGGCGCGTCAGTGAAAAAACCTGGGAGCAGTGGAGTGAGCAACTAACTGCAGGTCTTTCAGACGTTGACCGCCTTGCTATCGAGTATTCATACCCAGTGTGGGTTATTCGGGCCCTAGCAGATGCTTACGGCTGCAACGCGCAAACAATAGTGCCGATCCTTGAAGTCGGTAACGATCCAGCTAATGTCACGCTTGTTGCTCGCCCGGGTCAATCTGAAGTTTCTGAATTACTTGACCTGCCACACGTTGCACCTGGGCGATGGTCGCCACTTGCCGTGCAACTGGTTCGCTCTAATGACATCGAAAAACCATGGTCCTCAAATCCGGCAGATATTGAACTTGTCCAAACCAATCAAGCAGGTGTGCAAGACGAGGGTAGCCAGTTAGTTGCTTTGGCGTTAGTTAATGCCGTTGTTGAAGGTGAAGAGCATGATTGGCTCGATATGTGTTCTGGTCCTGGCGGCAAGGCTGCAATTATGGCGGGGTATGCAGCAGAAAAAAATATTGTCTTCACGGCGCTTGAGCCCAACGAGTCCCGCGCTAAATTAGTCGAAAATGCACTTTGGAACGCGCCAGGTGATCCCAGAGTTTTAGTTACTGATGCTCGCGATTACGCGCCTGCAGTTTCATTTGATCGAATTTTGGTTGACGCTCCGTGTACCGGGCTCGGCGCATTGCGTCGCCGTCCCGAGAGCCGATGGCGCAAACAACCAAGTGATATTCGAGCGCTATCTGCGTTGCAAGGCGAGTTGCTTGTGAAAGCAGCTGAACTTGTCCGAATCGGTGGGCTAGTGGCCTATGCAACCTGTTCACCACACATTGCTGAAACTGATGTGATTGTCGATTCGTTCTTGGTTAAACATCCAGATTTTTCCCTAGAGCCACTAGAACCGTTGCTACCAATGCTCGAACTTCCAAGTGAAACAACCAAATTACGTTTACGCCCCGATATTCATGGCACCGATGGCATGTATTTAGCGATTTTTCGCCGAAACGCTTAAAGTCACTATCCAATAAACTAGGGCTGTGAGCCTACGTATTTCGCCGAGCATTCTGTCCGCTGATTTCGGACATTTAATTGCCGAATGCGAACGCGTGGGCACGAGCGCTGACTGGATCCATGTTGATGTAATGGATAATCACTTCGTACCCAATCTGACTTTGGGTTTACCAATCGTTGAATCACTAATTGGTAAAATTAGTTTGCCAATTGATTGCCACTTAATGATTAGTGATGCCGATCGCTGGGCCCCAGGTTATGCCGAAGCTGGCGCCCAAAGTGTTACCTTCCATGTCGAAGCGGCAGCAAACCCACTTCAAGTGGCTAAAGACATTCGGGCGCAGGGCGCACGGGCTGGGATGGCGCTAAAGCCCGGAACTTCTCTGGACGATTATGTTGATTTGTTGCCACATTTAGACATGATTTTGATTATGACAGTGGAGCCGGGTTTTGGCGGGCAATCTTTTATGGCCGATCAAATGAGCAAAGTGCGCAAAGCACGTGAATTGATCAAGGCTGGCGACTTAGATGTTTGGATTCAAGTTGATGGCGGAGTATCTGCGGCAACTATCCAAGAGTGCGCCGATGCAGGCGCCGATACCTTTGTGGCTGGTTCTGCGGTTTATCAAAGCGCTGATCCAGCCAAAGTTGTGACAACTTTGCGTGAACTTGCCGATGCTGCCACGAGTACATCTTGGTGGTGCGCACACTAATGTCGCATGAGCAATTCATGACGCAGGCGATTGCTCTTGCCGAGCAGGTCGATTTATCGCGCGATAAAAATCCACGAGTTGGCGCTGTGGTTGTCTCAGCTGCTGGTGAAATTTTAGGCAGCGGCGCACATTTAGGCTCAGGCACAGATCATGGCGAAGTTATTGCATTAGTGCAGGCTGGCAATTTAGCGCGCGGTGCAACGGTTTACTCAACTTTGGAACCTTGTGCTGGAACTGGCCAGCGGCCGCCATGTGTGCAGGCGTTAATTGATGCAGGTGTGGCTCGAGTTGTATTTGGTCAGCAAGATCCAAATGTGGAAATGTCTGGTGGCGCAAAGTGGCTGGCAGATGCGGGCATTGAAGTTGTCGCAGGCGTATTAAACGATGAGTGCACTGCGCTAAATCCAAGTTGGACTTTTGCGCACGAACAAGGTCGTCCGTGGGTAATTTGGAAAACCGCAACCACACTTGATGGATTCATTGCAGCAGCGGATGGCACCAGCAAGTGGATTACTGGTGACGAATCTCGAGAATTCGTGCAACGCATTCGCAGCACGGTTGGAGCAATCGTTACTGGCACCGGCACAGTCTTGGCCGATGATCCGCACTTAACTGTGCGCTCACTTCCAGCACAGCAGCAGCCACTACTGGTAGTTGTGGGCAGTCGCAGCATTCCAGCCGAAGCCAACATACTTAAAACTGGCGCGCAAACTTTACAAACTAGCGTTGATGTCACCGAGGTAATTTCGCAGCTTTGGCGTGAGCATTCAATACATCGTGTTCTTGTCGAAGCCGGCTCTGGCTTATCGACAAGTTTGTGGCGAGCTGGCTTGGTTGATGAGGTCTATTGGTTCCAAGCTCCTGCAATTGCCGGCGAGGGCCTAAAAGCTTTAGCAGATATTGGCGTGCAGACTATGGGCGATGTACTTCGATTTTCCCAAACTGAGGTTAATCGTGTTGGATTAGATGTAGTTGTGCATTTCACGACGCGACAGGATTAATAATGTTCACCGGAATTGTTGAAGAACTAGGCGTTGTGCTGACACTCACCGAACTGCCTGACGAGGCATTGCGAATCACTATTCGTGGACCACTTGTTGTTTCGGATAGCGGGCTAGGCGATTCCATTTCGGTTAATGGTATTTGCTTAACTGCAACTGAAATCACCCCAGAATCTTTTAGTGCAGATGTGATGCGTGAGACGCTGCGAATGAGCACCATCGGAACTATCGCTGTTGGCGATTCAGTCAATCTAGAACGCCCAGTAACTCTGGCCACTCGCTTAGGTGGGCACATGGTACAAGGTCACGTTGATGGGGTCGGCACCATAACTGCCCGCGAACACTCGCAAAACTGGGACGTTGTAACCATTGATGCTCCCGAAAACCTGCTGAAGTATGTAGTTCATAAAGGTTCAATCACAGTAGATGGAGTTTCGTTAACTATTAGCGCAGTTACAAAGGATTCTTTTAGTGTTTCGTTAATTCCAGCAACGTTGGCTAAAACCACTTTGGGTCAGCGCGAGGTCGGCGCTCAAGTGAATCTGGAAGTAGATGTTTTCGCCAAGTATGTTGAAAAGTTGGTGCAACGATGACAATTGCTTTTGACCCGATAGATAAAGCCATTGCCGCAATTGCAGCTGGCCAAGTTGTTGTTGTAGTGGATGATGAAGATCGCGAAAACGAAGGCGATCTAATTTTCGCGGCCACCAAAGCAACGCCTGAAATTGTCGGGTTTATGACGCGCTATACCTCTGGTGTTATTTGCGTGGCGATGGAAGGCGCTGAACTTGATCGCCTTGACTTGCCGCCAATGACTGTGGTTAACGAAGACCGCAAAGGCACTGCTTATGCAGTAAGTGTGGATGCGCGAAATGGTATTTCAACTGGTATCAGCGCAGCAGATCGCGCTCACACCATCAAGGTCATGTCTGATTCGGCAACCGAACCACGCGATCTAACTCGCCCTGGACACGTTTTCCCTCTGCGAGCAATGCCAGGTGGAACTTTGCGCCGGCCGGGCCATACTGAAGCTGCAGTCGATTTAGCCCGCCTTGCTGGGTTAACCCCTGCTGGCGTTATTTGTGAAGTCGTGCATGATGACGGATCAATGATGCGTAGCCCAGCGCTTCGTGAATTCGCTAATGAGCATGGCTTGGCCATGATTTCTATTGCTGATCTAATTGCGTATCGTCGTCGCACTGAATCTCAAGTTCAACGTGTTGCCGCTGCCGAACTGCCAACTGAAGTCGGGCAGTTCACTGCTGTTGGCTACCGCAGCATCTTCGACAATATTGATCACATCGCACTTGTTATGGGCGAAATTGGCGATGGCGAAGATGTATTAGTGCGCGTTCATTCCGAGTGTCTAACCGGAGATGTACTTGGCTCCATGCGATGTGACTGTGGTCCGCAGTTACATGCAGCGATGCGCATTGTTGCGCAGGCTGGTCGGGGAGTTGTGCTTTACATGCGTGGGCATGAAGGTCGCGGGATTGGTCTACTGCATAAGTTGCAGGCATACGCGCTGCAGGATGAAGGCGCAAACACCGTTGAAGCAAACTTGGCTCTCGGATTACCTGCCGATGCCCGAGATTATGGAACAGGCGCACAAATCCTGAGCGACCTTGGCATTAAGAGCATGCGACTTCTAACTAACAACCCAACTAAGCGCGTTGGCCTAGACGGCTATGGATTAGCAATCACAGCTGCGCTGCCAATTGAAATTGAACCTAATGACTACAACATCGGCTATCTGCGCACAAAGCGCGACGAGATGGGCCACAACTTGAACTTAGGGGAGTCCTCATGAGTGGATTAGGCAGTCCAGAAATTGTCGTTACAGTTTCGCCCGATACTCGTGTAGTTATTGTGGCAGCGTCATGGCATGAGCAGGTTATGGATGGCTTAGTGGCTGGCGCCATCAAAACAGTAGAGGCTGCTGGGGCAAAAGCCGAGTTGCATCGAGTTCCAGGCACATTTGAGCTTTCCCTTGCCGCGCAGGCCGCAATTGCAGCAGGCGCGCACGCAGTTGTTGCACTTGGTGTTGTCATTCGTGGAGGTACTCCGCACTTCGACTACGTTTGCCATGCAGTTACCGATGGAATCAACAGAGTATCCCTAGATACGGGTGTCCCAATCGGATTTGGCGTGCTTACTTGTGACGATGAGCAACAAGCCCTGGACCGAGCGGGCCTGGCTAATAGCAAAGAAGATAAAGGTGCCGAGGCAGCAACTGCAGCGCTAGCGATGTTGAAAGTTCTAGATAACTTAAAAAACGCCTAGGCTAGTGGCATGAAAACTTTCGATGAGTTGCACACTGAATTGTTAGCTCGTGTTGCTTCTGCGGATCCGCAGTCGGGCACTGTTGCAATGGTAAATGCTGGCGTTCATGCCATCGGTAAGAAAGTTTTAGAAGAAGCTGCTGAGGCCTGGATGGCTGCGGAACACGAATCAGATGAAGCGGTAGCAGAAGAAATCGCCCAACTTTTGTACTGGGCGCAGGTTTTAATGATTGCTCGAGGCATCAGCCTTGAAGCCGTGTACGGAAAGTTGTAATCGTGTTAAGAATTGCTATTCCTAATAAAGGACAACTTTCAGATCCTGCGCGCGAAATGCTTCGCGAAGCAGGGTATGCCGCTGCTGCTACTAGTCGCGAGCTGGTCGTGCAAGATCCCGAAAATGATGTTGAGTTTTTCTTTCTGCGTCCGCGCGACATCGCAACTTATGTAGCAAGTGGAACCTTAGATGTTGGTATCACCGGTCAAGACATGTTGGCAGATTCTGGCGCAAACGCCGAAACCGTTCTAGAACTTTCTTTTGCTCCATCAACCTTTCGGTTAGCCGCTCCAGCAGGAACAGTAACCACTGTTGCGGGGGCAAACGGCAAGCGCATTGCCACTTCATACCCGGGTATTTTGGCTACTTGGTTGCAGGATCAAAATATCAATGCTGAAATCGTGAAACTCGATGGCGCGGTTGAAAACGCAGTACGCCTCGGTGTTGCAGATTTAGTTGCCGATGTGGTTGCTACTGGCACAACGTTAAAGCAGGCAGGCCTTGAAGTTGTTGGCGAACCAATCTTTAAGAGTCAGGCAATTTTAATTACGCGCCCTGATTTTACTGATCGAAATGCGCTAGAGGTATTTGTTCGCAGAATTCAAGGCGTAATCGTTGCTCGTAACTACGTTCTGGTGGATTATGACATTGAGAATTCACTTATCGAGCAGGCTTGCAAAATAACGCCAGGCATTGAATCGCCAACTGTTTCAACACTCCACGATTCACAGTGGTCTGCAGTGCGAGCAATGGTTCCACGTAAACAAGTGCACGCAATCATGGACGAGTTATACGACCTTGGTGCCCGCGGCGTTATCGTCACTGACATTCACGCGTGTCGCATCTAATGTCGGATTTTACTGGGGCGCAAGTTCCGGAAACTGATTTTTCGCAAGATTTAGGCGAGCCAAGTTTGGCGCTTAGATTGGCGTTGGCCAGTTTTGCTGCAGAACGCACCGATGAAACAGTTAAAGCACTTGTTGGTACTTTGGCGCATCAACGCTTATTGATTCCAGTTGTCGCCGAAGTTGAATCCATGCAAGATGGTGTCGAAAAAGACAGCAACATGCAGTCGGTGGAATTTGTTGCCGAAGATGGCCGTCGCGCTCTGCTGGCATTTACTGGTGTTGACTCATTAAAACTTTGGGATGAAAATGCTCGGCCAATCCCACGAGGATCGCACGTAATTGCCCAAGCAGTTCTCGAGCAAGAACTTGATGCCATGATCATCGACATTGCTGGCCCAACGCCGATCGCACTTGATGGCGCATTGCTTGTTCGCGTAGCAATGTCTGAACATCAACGTCAATATTTAGAATCAGCTTTGAATACCGCCTGTGACGCACTTGAAGACCTCGATGGAGTAGAAGAAGCGCTTTGGGAAATTACCGAAGAAGAAGTGGAACTCGAACTTTTTGTTTCGCATGTTGCGCCAGATTTAGGTCAACACATAACCGAAGTTCTGCAAGACCCAACTTTCACCGTGGTGTTAGACCGACCTATGAGTGTTCAAGTTACCCAAACCGCTGCTAAATAATTTTCCGCTCGAGCCAGCAGGTGTCAACTTCAGAGTTTGGTCCCATTTCTGGCGAAAAGAGCTTGATTTAGTAAACCGGCCCGGTGTATTTCTCGCCCGGACCCATACCTGGCTCATCTTTGATGGCAGAGCGTTCCTTAAATGAGCGCTGCAAGGTTTGCAAGCCATCTCTCATTGGCGCCGCGTGATGTGCGCCCAAATCAGGGGCGCTGGCATCAACTAACCCAGCTAGCGCGGTAATTAGTATCCGAGATTCCGCTAAATCAGTGGTAGTTCCCGTAAATTCGCCTAATTTCACCGCTGCAGCCGTCATTAAGTCAACAATGTGCAAACTAAGGATTTCCACGGCAGATAGGGCCGCTAAGTCTCTAGCGGCGTCAATTGCGTCATTTTCTGGATTAGTGTTCTCGCTGTTCACTTTGCTACACTCTCACATGACCGATGTTTCCGCCACGGCGGGTTCATCTACAAGTGGATTCACATCCCACCCGCATCGCTGATAAGGCGTCGGGTTGGTCTAGAGAAGTCGCAAAATTGCGACTAACGCCTGCGGGCGTACCTCTGGTCGTGTGGTTTCACTTGTCACATCTCGACCACAGGAGGACATATCACTATCGAGACCCGCATCAACGATCGAATTCGCGTTCCAGAAGTTCGACTAGTTGGCCCTGCCGGTGAACAAATCGGCATTGTCAAAACTGAAGATGCACTGCGCTTAGCTTTCGAAGCTGACCTTGACTTAGTTGAAGTCTCTCCTGAAAGTAAGCCCCCAGTGTGCAAACTAATGGACTTCGGCAAATTCAAATACGATGCAGCGGTTAAAGCACGCGAGTCTCGCAAGAATCAGGTCAATACCGTTATCAAAGAGATGAAACTTCGTCCAAAAATTGATAGCCACGACTATGAGACCAAAAGAGGTCACATCTTGCGCTTCTTAACTGCTGGCGACAAAGTCAAGATCACCATCATGTTCCGCGGTCGTGAGCAATCACGTCCCGAACTCGGTTACCGCTTGTTGCAGCGTCTAGCTGCTGACATCGGTGAGATGGCTGTGATTGAATCAGCGCCCTTGCAGGACGGTCGAAACATGACCATGGTGCTTGCACCAGTTCGCAAGAAAACCGCACCAGTTAAGACTTCTAGACCAGAAGACGAAACTGTTGCTCCAGTTGCCCAGGCGCCTGTAGCAGTAGTTGAGCCAATTGTTGAAGTTGTGACAACGCCAGCACCTGTTGTTACTGAACCAACTCCGGTAGTTGAGTCGCTCGCACAAGCACCAGCCGAAGCACCAGCCGAAGCA
>JBAXKB010000025.1:0-14267 GCA_037137575.1 Actinomycetes bacterium | reverse complement strand
ATTTGAACTTCACCATCGGCAGTTTTTGCAATAACGCTTTTGATTTCGCCGTTCTCAACAACAACATCATGTGCTGATGTGTCTTGCAGCAAAGTAGCGCCCGCATCGGTGGCAACGCCCAAAATGGTTGCGTCAAGCACCATGCGTGGCGCAGCTCCACCATAATTTGGTAGCGATCCACCTGGCCATGGAAGTAAGAGTTCTTGGCCAAAACCGGCTGCTCTAAGACCGAGATTACGCGCCCGACCGTTGAGCCAACTCGCTAAACCAAGTGACGACAACTCTGCGATCGCTCTCGGTGTTAACCCATCGCCACAAGGCTTATCCCTTGGGAAAGTAGCGGAATCAATGATTGTGACCTGCTTGCCTGCACGGGCTGACCAAGCTGCTGCTGAAGACCCAGCCGGGCCAGCGCCAACAACAAGCACTTCGGTTTCAATTACAGTCACAGTGCAATTCTCGCCTACTGTGCAAGTTATTGCACATCACGGTTGGATAACGAAGGCGAAACATTAGCGTTAACTCACCCGTGCCAGCGATAAGGCTCTACCATTTTGTTACTGCAACAGATCGTGAGTTAAGTATGCGTATGCAAACCCGCCTAAGTTTGGCGGCTACCGGAGTTATCGCCATCGTGGCGATTTCTATCGGCAGTGCATCTGTGATTAATCACTTCAACTCGGCAGTAAACAACATAGATGCTCAATTACAGAGCGCCATTAATACTGTTGGGGCTTCAGAGCGTGATCCGATTACCGCAGTGTTGGAATACACCAACTACAGCGAGATTCCACTGGCAGTTACCTATGTTTCAGCCGATCGTTCAGTTGCTGCACTTAGCGGAAACCGAAATCTAATTACTAAAGCACCAAGTGATTTATTTCTAAAACAGGCAAGTACCAAAGCGCAGAACTACGGCGACGCAGAAGACCTCCGAGTGAAAACACTTTACATCGGCGATAAAGAATATTTGATTTTTGTAAGTTCCCTTTCGCCGGTTTTGAAAGACCGATCGAATGAAATCCGAATCTTGATCGTAGCCGTATTAGTTTTTGTCTCAATCGGTGTTTTGATTCTCAGTACTTTTATTCACAGTGACATCAGCAAATTGCAACGCCTTATCCAAAGCGCAACAGACATCGCTCAAGGTGAAACCGATGTCCCATTGCCCGAGCCAACTGGTAAATCTGAAGTCGACGAACTTACCGTTGCCCTCGACACCATGATTGGCACGCTGCAAAAAACTGTTGATGCGGAGCGCGGAATTCAAAAGTCAATGCAAAACTTCCTGGGTGATGCCTCACATGAATTGCGTACCCCATTAACAGTTATTAAAAGTTACGTTGAGCTGATTTCACCCGGAAACAACCTCACGCCAGCCCAAACAGATCGGGCACATACCCGAGTTAAATCACAGATTGAACGCATGGAGTCCCTAATTGGTGACTTATTACTACTTGCTGAACTCGGTGAGCGCAAAGAACATACGAAAGATTCGGTTAATTTATCAATCGCGATGCAGCAAGCACTTGACGATTTACACACTTTGCAACCAAATCGAAACATTGTCAGCAACCTTGCTTCCGACACCTACATCTATGCTTCACGGCATCTAGTTGACCAATTACTTGCAAATACTTTTTCAAATATTGAGCGCCATACACCAATCGATTCGCCGATCGAAATTAGTTTGATCAAGGCTAATCACATGGTGACTTTGACCATTGAAGATGCCGGGGCAGGGTTACCAATCGATGTTTACGAACGCGGAATTACTCACTTCCAACGTTTCGATCCATCTCGGTCACGCGATACTGGTGGCAGCGGATTGGGCATGAGTATTATGGCCGCAATTGTGGAAGAAAATGGCGGAAGCATTGAACTTTTCCCAAGTAAATTCGGTGGGCTCGGAACCAGATTTAGCTTCCCTGGCGCCGAATTATCGCTCTAGTTGACAGCCTTTACACACTGCCAAAAAGTCGATCGCCAGCATCGCCTAAACCTGGAACTATGTAGCCCTTGTTGTTTAGGTGTGAATCAACTGCCGCGGCAACCAATACGATCTGATCATCTCGCCCAACGAACGCCTGCTCGACTGCGCCAATGCCTTCAGGCGATGCCAGGATGCAAATTGCAGTAACTTTTTGCGCACCGCGATGCAACATTAAATCCA
This sequence comes from Actinomycetes bacterium, assembly GCA_037137575.1. Taxonomy (GTDB): domain Bacteria; phylum Actinomycetota; class Actinomycetes; order S36-B12; family UBA5976; genus UBA5976. The sequence goes on along the minus strand of JBAXKB010000025.1, from coordinate 12,094 downwards.
TCGCAGCAATTAATGTGCCACCAGTTGCCAACATTGGATCAAGCAAAAACACATGACGCCCAGAAAGATCAGCTGGGATGCGATCTGCATAAATAGTTGACGACAAAGTCTCTTCATCACGCATCATGCCTAAAAAGCCGACTTCAGCTGTCGGTAACAAATGCATCATTCCATTGAGCATGCCCAACCCGGCGCGTAAAATTGGGATAACAATCGCAGCGGAACCACTCAATTTCACACCCTGCGCAACGGCAACTGGTGTTTGTACTTCTACTGCTTCAACTTCGATATTTTGTGTTGCTTCATAGGCAAGTAAAGTAACCAACTCGTCAGTAAGCGCTCGAAAAGTGGCTGAATCTGTGCCTATTGCTCTTAAAGTTGTTAACTTGTGTGACACAAGTGGATGATTAGTCAACAAAATCTGCATGCTCGTCAGAGTACGCGAAACCGCAGCCAAATTCATACCAATCAGGCGCAAAAGTTACTCGTCCGCCCTAAACTCGCACTAGCGGCATCGATTGATGACCTGCTTTTATTGAGAGGAGCCCTGATGAAAAAGGGTGTAAAAATTGCCTCCATTATTACTGTTGCTGTGCTGATTCTTGCTGGCTGTAGTAAAAAGGATGGCGCTCAAGCTGCTTGTGCACCAAGTGAAACTGGTACATCAAGCGTGAAAGTTGGCTTGGCTTACGATACTGGCGGCAAGGGTGATGGCTCGTTTAACGATGCTGCTTGTGCCGGTTTGGCTAAAGCTCAGGCTGATCTTGGTGTTGGCGTTAAAGAATTAACCGCTGGCGCAAATGAAACTGATGCAAGCCGTGAAGCACGTCTGCGTCAGTTGGCCAAGAACGGCTACAACCCAGTTATCGCTGTTGGTTTCGCATACAGCGCTGCACTAGCCGTAGTGGCAAAAGCATACCCAGATGTTACTTTCGCAATTGTTGACTCAGTTGTTGATGGCGCCAACATCGGTAGCTTAATTTTCGCTGCTGAGCAGGGTTCATACCTAGTCGGCGTTATCGCTGCGAAGGCGAGCACGACTGGTCACATTGGCTTCATTGGCGGTCAAGAAATCCCGCTAATCAAGGCATTCGAAGCGGGTTACATCCAGGGCGCGCAGTCAGTCAATCCAAACATTGTTGTCGAGTCTAAGTACCTCGGTACTGCACAAGATTTCACTGCCTGGAATGTTCCTGAGAAGGCAAAGACTGTAACTGAGGGCATGATTGGCAAGAACGTCGATGTTGCCTACGCAGCTGCAGGCGGTTCAGGTCTTGGCATGATTCAGGCGATGCATGATGCAGGCGCTGGCCACTGGGCTATCGGCGTTGACTCAGATCAGTACAACGTTCCTGCATACAGTGCTTACAAAGACTCAATCTTGACCTCGATGACAAAGCGCGTTGACGTGGCGGTTCTCGATGTAATCAAGGGCGTAGTCGATGGCACTCCACTTGTTGGCATCCAGAACTTTGACTTAGCTCGCGATGGCGTTGGTTATGCAACATCTAACTCAGCTGTAGATCCTTACAAGGCTGATGCTGATGCGGCGAAGGCTGCAATCATTGCTGGCACTATCAAGGTCAACAATAAATAAAGTTAATTACTAATTACTTAGGGCTCAGGTGGAGGAATTCATCTGAGCCCTAAGTATTTCTATCGATTTAGCCGTAAATTAGTAGTGTGCGAAGAATCACCAGAAAGTGACTTCAAGTAATGACCGAAACTGCAACTGCTTTAGCGCTAACTGGAATCTGGAAACGGTTTCCGGGGGTTATCGCGAACAGTAATGTGAATCTATCGGTTGATGCAGGCAGTGTTCACGCAATTGTTGGTGAAAATGGTGCCGGCAAATCTACGCTCATGAAGATTTTGTACGGAATGCAAAAGCCTGATGAAGGAACAATCACTGTTGCAGGCGTGCAAACACAGTTCAATTCACCATCGGAAGCAATAAATCTTGGCATCGGTATGGTCCATCAGCATTTTATGTTGGCCGAAAATTTCACCGTATTAGAAAATATTATTTTGGGCAACGAGCCTAAGCGTGGAGTAAGTCTAGATTTAATGGGTGCAAGGACCCGGCTTTCTGAGCTAGCAACCAAATACAGTCTGCAAGTTCCATTCGATGAATACGTATCCGAACTTGGTGTTGGCGATAGACAGCGGATTGAAATTTTGAAAGTGCTCTACCGCGGCGCTCGAATTCTAATTTTGGATGAACCAACTGCTGTGCTCGTTCCGCAGGAAGTGGATGAGTTGTTCGCTGCACTTCGCGACTTAACGGCTGAGGGAATTACCATTATTTTCATTAGTCACAAACTAGATGAAGTTTTGGCCATCGCTGATCAAATTACCGTCATGCGCGCTGGCACAACAGTGGCATCAGTAAATCCGAAACAACAAACGGTGACTGCAAGCGAACTTGCTGAGTTGATGGTCGGCAGTGAATTACCAAAACCAGATACTTCCGAAAATACTGTGACCGACAAAGTGGTGCTTCGAGTGGCTGATCTAGCGGTGGTTAATGCAGGCGGTAAACACGTTGTTGATGACGTCTCGTTCAGAATTCATAGTGGCGAAATTCTAGGTATTGCTGGCATCGAAGGTAACGGCCAAGCTGAAATTGTGGATGCACTGCTAGGCATAGTTGCCGCAACGGGTGAGATCGAATTTTTGGAAACGAATATCGCTACATGGACAACTCGCAAGCGTCGCGAACACGGCATCGCAGTAATCCCGGAAGATCGAACTCGGCAGGGGCTATTGCTAGAAGCGCCACTTTGGGAAAACCGAATGCTCGGACACCAAACTGAACTACCTAATGCGCGTGGAGCGCTTCTTAATCCTGCTGGTGCTAAGAAAGACACCTTGCGCATTGTTCGAGAATTTGATGTGCGCACGCCAAACATCGAGGTACACGCCAGCGCACTATCTGGTGGTAACCAGCAGAAACTTATTGTTGGCCGCGAGATGTCTGGGAATCCAAAGTTTTTGATTGCCTCACATCCAACACGTGGCGTGGATGTGGGCGCCCAGGCCGCTATTTGGGAACATTTGCGCACTGCGCGCGCTGCCGGGCTTGCTGTATTACTGATTTCAGCCGACTTAGATGAATTAATTGGCTTAAGCGACTCCATCGCTGTATTACTTCGCGGAAAAATTGTGACAACAGTAGATCCGCAAACGGTTACCCCTGCGGTATTGGGAAGTGCCATGACCGGAGCTGGTGCGTGAGTATGGATTACTTGAAGCGACTTGGTAACTCACTGTTGGCTCCACTGCTTGCACTTGGATTGGCATTAGCTGTTACCAGCATCATCTTGGTGGCATTTGGCTCTGATGTTGTGATGGTGTTTCAACAAATGTGGGGCTACGGATCACAAGCAAGTTCAATTGCGCTGATTTTGAACCTCGCCACGACTTACTATTTAAGCGCTGTGGCAGTTGCTATCGGTTTCAAAATGAACCTATTCAACATTGGCGTTAATGGTCAGTATCTTCTCGGTGGCATGGCGGCGGCGGCGGTTGCCGGGCACCTATCTTTACCTTCTTATTTAGCAATTCCTATCACAATCTTTGTAGCGATTGTGGTTGCTGGCGCTTGGGCTGGGATTGCTGGGTGGTTAAAAGTTTCACGCGGAGTAAGCGAAGTCATTTCGACAATCATGCTCAACTTCATTGCACTGGGTGTCATTAGTTACACAATCATCCGCACTCATGTTGGCGAAGACATTTCAGTCAATGTTCGCGGTACCCGAACGATTCCAAAATCAGGATGGATGCCTGGCTTCAAATTGGCGAATTCAGACACCGAAGTTTACGGATTTATTTTTGTCGCGTTACTTGTTGGGATTGGCTACTGGTTTGTTTTGAATCGGACCAGGTTCGGTTACGACTTACGAGCATCAGGTATGTCACCTTCAGCAGCGCTCGCAAGTGGTGTCGATAGTAAAAAAATGATTGCAGTAACGATGCTTATCTCGGGCGGCATCGCTGGATTGGTTGCACTTCCAGACCTGCTGGGCAGCAGCCATACTTACACTTTGAATTTCCCAACTGGCTTTGGTTTTACCGGGATTGCAATTGCCCTAATCGGACGGAACAACCCACTCGGTATCGCGTTTGGCGCATTGCTTTGGGCTTTCCTAGATGTATCGAGTCAGCAACTCGACTTAGTTGGCGTGCCCCAAGAGATTGTCACTATCTTGCAAGGTGTCACTGTGTTGGCTGTTGTAATCGCTTATGAAATTGTGCGGCGTAACAAAGTTAAAGCGCAACAACGAGATGTGGGTCTGGCATTAGCTAATCAGGAAGTTGGTGCGTAATGAAAAAACGTGTGCTTCCTAGAGCCCTTTTGCTACTAAGCGGTGGATTGCTGCTGCTGTCCATCACACGGATGCTTTCGGGCGCCAATGACTTAACTAGCACCGGAACGATGTCAGCGGCTTTTGGACTAGCTGTACCAATTGGCCTAGCCGGCCTTGGGGGCCTGTGGTCAGAGCGAGCAGGTGTTGCCAACATCGGTCTTGAGGGCATGATGATTCTTGGCACATTCGGCGCAGGTTGGGCTGGGTGGCAATACGGCGCTTGGGTTGGGCTAGTAACCGCCGTAATTTTTGGTGCACTTGGCGGACTTCTGTTTGGCGTAGCGACAGTTACTTTCGGCGTTGATCAAATTGTTGCCGGTACCGCGATAAATATTTTGGGGCTCGGGCTAACTCAGTTCTTGGCAAAACTGCTATTCACTACAGCTCCAGGTGGTGGCGCAACTCAGTCTCCACTTATCTTTGGTGAGTTACCAACATTTACTGTTAATGCAATTGCTAGTCCACTAACAAAAATTCAGAAACAAAACTGGTTCTTGATTAGTGACATTTCTGGGCTGATTTCTGGACTGTTCTACCAACTTTCAATACTGACGGTTCTTGCTGTGGCACTCTTTGGTTTCACTAAATGGGTGCTTTGGAATACCGCATTCGGATTGCGCCTTCGAAGCGCCGGCGAAAATCCTTGGGCTGCTGAATCACTTGGTGTGCGGGTCAATTTGTATAAATACTTGGCAGTTACTATTTCAGGTGCGCTTGCCGGTTTAGCTGGCGCATACTTAGCAATTGTCGCCACTGGCGTTTACCGCGGTGGGCAAACTGCGGGTCGAGGTTTCATTGGTTTGGCAACCATGATTTTCGGTAACTGGCGCCCAGGTGGCACTGCTGTAGGCGCAGCAATTTTCGGCTACATCGACACTCTGCAATTACGTGACGATGCCAACATCCGCGGACTCGTTTTGTTTGGCACACTTCTGCTTGTGGTAATCGCGGTACTGCTGCTGAAGTCAGGTCGGCGCAATTCTGGACTTGCCTTCATGATTTTTGGCATCGTGATGGGTTCGGCGTTCTTAAGTGCAAACTCATTCCCACCAGAAGTCGCACAAGTTGCTCCTTATCTAACTACCTTGATTGTTTTAGCAACGGCGGCGCAACGGTTACGCCCGCCATCAGCTGACGGCATTCCATACAGAAAAGGTGAGACTCACTAATGAACATCGACTGGGAAGACTTACGCGCCCATGCGCGCGTTGCGATGAAAAATGCTTACGCTCCGTACTCACACTTTCCCGTTGGTGTTGCCGGCCTGGTTTCAGATGGCCGTATTGTGAGCGGCTGCAATGTTGAAAATGCCTCATACGGTTTAGGGCTTTGTGCTGAATGTGGAATGATTTCTGAACTCATCCGAAGTGGTGGTGGTCAATTAGTCGCAGTGGCTTGCGCGGATCAACATGGCAACGCTCTGATGCCGTGCGGGCGATGCAGGCAGTTGCTTTGGGAGCACGGCGGCCCGGACTGCTTAATTGATGCAACGTCCGGCATTCGGCCTATGAGCGAGATTTTGCCAGATGCATTCGGCCCCGAAGATTTGCAGACGAGAAATTAACATGGTTACTGAACCATTCTCGCCAGCAGAAGTGATTGCAGTTAAACGAGATAAACACCAGCTTTCAAAAGCTCAAATCAATTGGTTCGTAGATGCCTATGTGCGCGGTGATGTTGCAGAAGAGCAGATGGCAGCGATGGCGATGGCGATCTTGTTAAATGGCATGACTCCAACTGAACTTTCAAACTGGACTCAGGCCTACATAGATTCCGGAACAACCATGAACTGGAGCGCGCTAGGTCGAGCAACTGCCGACAAACATTCCACTGGTGGAGTTGGCGACAAAATAACTTTGCCATTGGTGTGCGTTGCTTCTGCTTGTGGGCTGAGTGTTCCACAGTTATCCGGGCGCGGGCTTGGCCATACTGGTGGCACGCTAGACAAACTTGAATCAATTCCAGGTTGGCGAGCGAGCCTTAGCGAATCTGACATGTTTGAGGTCCTGAAAAGCACCGGCGCAGTTATTTGCGCGGCTAACGAAACTTTGGCTCCAGCTGATCGCCGTATTTATGCGCTTCGAGATGTAACCGCAACCGTTGAATCAATAGCCCTAATCTCTGCCTCCATCATGAGTAAAAAGATTGCTGAGGGCACTGGTGCATTAGTGCTGGATGTAAAAGTTGGTTCTGGCGCATTCATGAAAACGGTTGACCAAGCACGCGAGCTAGCGCAAACTATGGTGGCTATCGGGAACAACGCGGGAGTTGCCACTAGGGCCCTGCTTACGGCGATGGATGTGCCGCTGGGGCGCAGTGCTGGCAACGCACTGGAAGTAGCCGAGTGCATTGATGTACTTGCTGGCGGTGGGCCAAGCGATGTTGTTGAACTGACAGTTCGGCTAGCTCAGGAAATGTTTGAAGCCGCTGGTGTTACCCCAACTAAAGACCCGGCGGATTCACTAACTGATGGCAGTGCGATGGACGTGTGGCGCAGGATGATCACGGCTCAAGGCGGTCAAATTGATGCACCACTGCCAACCGCCAAACTTACTCATGTTATTGGTGCTACTCAAGATGGCTACCTAACTAAATTGGATGCGCTAGCTGTTGGCATCGCCTCGTGGCGCCTCGGTGCGGGTCGTGCTCGTAAAGAAGATTCGGTGCAGGCAGGCGCTGGGATAGTGTGGCATGTGGGACATGGAGAGCCAGTTAAAGCCGGTAGCCCACTTTTCACATTGCACACAGATGAGCAAGAAAGATTCGCTGGAGCAATTGAAGCGCTCTCGGGTGGATACTCGATTGGCACTAGCGAAGAAATTTCAGATCGCTTGCCGTTAGTCATTGAAAAAATTCAGTAACTGAGTTACGCAGTACGAGCTGAACCCGGCCTTGCAACAATTTCTAAAAACAGGCACTTTACAAAATCTGTTTTGAAAAATTAATAATCAGTACCTGCATCTACGCCATCTAGAACTGCCCGAGTTCCTGAGAGCCCAAGGCGAGTGGCCCCTGCGGCCACCAACTCAAGAGCAAATTCGGCTGTGCGAATCGCTCCACTTGCTTTGATGCCAAGTTTTCCGCCAACAGTTTCTCGCATAATCTCAATTGCCCGCATTTCAGCGCCACCTGCCGGATGAAAACCAGTAGATGTCTTAACAAAATCAGCGCTTGCTCGCATCGCACACAAACTCGCTTGATGAATCTGCTCGTCAGTTAACGCTGCCGTCTCCAAAATAACTTTAAGTAAAGCATCCGGAATCATCATTCGTACTGCAGAAATATCTGCCTCGATAGCTGCCCAGTCATTCATTACTGCGCGACCGATATCAATAACCATGTCGACTTCATCTGCGCCTTGCTGAACTGCAAGCGTGGCCTCCATGGCTTTGATACTTGACTGATGTTTGCCGCTTGGGAAACCGCAAACCGTAGCTACTTTAATTCGGTTGCCAACGGTTTGCTTGGCTAGTTCAACAAAAGTTGGTGAGATGCAAACTGAGTAAGTTGCTAACTCCATGGCCTCATTGCAAACAGCGATAACATCTGCGTTAGTTGCCTCTGGTTTTAGCAGAGTGTGATCAACTAAATGTGCTAACTCAGAACGTTGCATCGGGCTCTCCTGTTAAAAGTGGCTCTGCTATTCGGGCTAGTTCCCCAAGCCAAGCATCAACTGATACCTGCGCTGCAGTCAAATCCTTTTGATTACTAACAGCCTCAAGGTAGCACTTGATTTTTGGTTCGGTTCCACTTGGTCGAATAATTACTCTGGACCAAGTTACGGTGTCATGTGGGGCTAACTCAATTAGCACCGCGTCGGTAGGTGGAAGGTCTTCGCCAACGGCTAGGTCAACAAACTTTGTTATTGGGTACGAGCCGAATCCAGTAAGTGAATCTGAACGTAATTTTTTCATCACAGCTTTTACTCGAGACGCATCGGCAATTCGTACTGAAACTTGCGCCGTTTCGTGTAAGCCATACTTAAGCGCAATGTCATCGAGTACAGACCAAACTGTTTTGCCTTGCGCTAATAGGTGGGCAAAAAGTTCCAAGAACATGACAGCCGCTGAGATGCCATCTTTATCTGAGACATTCTTTGGGTCAACGCAATAACCAAGCGCCTCTTCGTAGCCAAAGACCAAATCTGGCACGCGTGAAACCCATTTGAAGCCCGTTAAAGTGTGCTGGTAAGCAAGGCCAGCATCTTGGGCGAGATCTTTGAGCAAAGTGCCCGAAACTATTGAATTGGCAAATGCGCCCGCTAATTGTGTGCCAGTCAGGCGACTTCGCTCAATCATCCACCAGCCCAGCAGCACACCGACTTGGTCGCCACGCAGCATTTTCCAATCACCCGATTTAGTGGGTAACGCAATCGCTAAGCGATCTGCATCAGGATCATTCGCCACGATTAAATGCGCTTCGTTCTCCTTCGCGCAAGCAAATGCTAAATCAAGAGCGCCTGCCTCTTCGGGATTAGGAAATGCAACTGTTGGAAAGTCTGGGTCAGGATCACGTTGTGCGCCAACTACTCGCGCAGCCTTGAAACCAGAAGCTTGCATTACCGCAGCAAAAGTTCGCCAGCCCACGCCGTGCATCGCAGTGTAAACACATTTCACAGATTCGATTTCGGTTCGCGAGACCGGACCGGTTGTTATCAAGTTTGCTGTGGCCGCAACATAGTTTTCAATTATTGATTCTGGAACAACGCTGATCTCATCACTTAGCGTTAGCGAGCGCACATCTACTACCTGCGCAATGCAATCTGCAATTTCCAAATCACTTGGTGGAACAATTTGCCGGCCATCGCCTAAATAAACTTTGTAACCATTATCGGAGGCTGGATTATGACTTGCTGTCACCATAACGCCCGCACAAGCATCCAGTTTTCTAATAGCAAATGCCAGTACCGGCGTAGGAATAACTGTGGCAAAGACTAGCGGTTTAAAACCAAGCCCGGCCAATACCTGCGCGCTATCACGAGCGAATACCGAGCTGTTATGTCGTGCGTCATAACCAATAACGACTGGGCTGCCAACTTTACCTTGCGCTAGCAAATATTCACCCAGACCAGCCGCCGCTTTCAGCACAGTAACGCGGTTCATCCGATTCGGGCCTGGCCCTAATTCACCACGCAAACCTGCAGTACCAAATTGCAACGAGCCATTGAAGCAATCGAGTAACTGCGCTTGCGCAGCCGAATCGGTCTGTGACCGGGCGAATAACTGCTGTAGTTTTTCTCGAGTGACTGGATCTGGATCTTGGATTACCCACGCCTGCACTTGCTGAGCTAAGTCTGCGGTATCCACATCTCTAACTTACGGGGTGTCAGCCTTAACCTGGGCCTTAACCTGCGCTTCATCCTGTGACTCATCCTGCGTCTTAACGTCATCTGAAATGACTCGAGAGATGGTCTTGTGGGATTGTTTCGCAACCGCTACTAATACGCCAACCACTAGTAACACAGAAGTACCTGAGTGACTCAAGAAGGAACTAGAAGCAAACGAGAAGATCAGAAGCATGAAGAGCACGCCGGAACCAAAAAATAGCAGTCGCGACTTGCCAGCAAGATCTGGGTGTCGCCACTCTTGTGGCAAATGCAGAGCCCAAAGCGCCGTTGCAATAGTTGCTGCAATGCCGAGAGCGATACCCGCAATTAAGTCGGTAATCCAGTGTGTGTTTCGTAGCCAACTGCAAACAATTGTTTCAAGGCAGATGAAAATGGTCACAATCGTGATTGGCACCGCCCACTTGCGATGCATTGGCCTGGCCGAATACGCGGCCATCACCATCAATGTTGCGGCTGCGGAAACATTGGCAGCATGACCCGAAGGGAAAGCGCCGAGTTGCCACGCATAATGTGCGTAACTCATAAGTGAGCCATCGCCAGTTAAGGACGCATAGTTGAAAGCCGCTGGAGTCAGGTGTTCAGCATTACGTGGAAACCCACGAGCGATAATAAGTTTGAAAAAACCGGTTACTGCGTTAGTGAAAATCAATGCCGAAACTGTAACGATTGCCGGCAATAAATCTTTGCGTCGATAAGAAATGAAAGACCCCAAAATAATTGCAAATGGGTACACATATCTGCGTTGCCCAGGGGTTTCAATCTGCACCAATAGGTGATCAAGCCACTCCTTGCTTTTATAAATTTCAGTGGTCAGTGAGACATCCAGAGAGTGAGTCCAACCGGTAACTACAAAAAGGAGCATCAATAAAAATATGCCAAAAGAAATGAGGCCCGGAATGGCTAAAGATCTGCGCTCGTCGTCGGTTAGATGCAAAAGGTTGCGGCGAGCCATACTCCTATTCTCTCGCACTATCATCTAGTGCTGCCACCCACACCCACTTCAGATAACTCAAAAAGTTCGGCCCAAAATGGCATGGTATTAGGTAACAGGTAAGAGCTTGCTTGGCCGCAAGCAATCGGGCAAGGCACGCGAATTTAGGCAGAAATAAGTAATGGTGGCCAGTTTCCTGACCACCATCACTAGAACTTGAACTTACTTGATAGTGACGGTTACAGCCTTAGTAACTGCCGATACATTGGCGCTTCCTGCATTGCTGCCAGAAACCTTACAGCTACCGCTCTTTAGGCCCGTGAGCTTGGTTACACCCTTTACAGTTGTAACTTTGCAGATTGCCTTGGTAGATGTTGACCACTTGATCACAAGGTTCTTGCTGGTCTTAGCCGGTAGAACCAGAGTCTTACCCTTGCCCAACGGCGACTTCACTGCGCCAATTGTTTGAGCAACCTTTGCTGCCTGCCAATTGATGGTCGCGAATCCATTAACTGCGCTTAACGCTGTGTCAGCGCCAGAAACTGAGTACTTTACTCGGATGCCCTGGACTGAACTCCTGGTGGATTTGGCCACGATAGTAACCTTGCCCTGTGCATTTGCCGTAGCGCTAACGCTGCTGAATCCATTAATGTCCTGAACTGCGTTAGCAGAGCTTGGGCTAACTAATGATCCACCATCATCGGTGATAACAGTTACTGCAGCATTCGGAATTGCATTTCCAGCGGCATCACGAATTGTGTAAACAAGAGTCTTGTTTGTTCCAACTGCTCCGGTTACATCACCTGGCTGTGCAACGTCACCAAGACCATTAGTGAAGTGTGGCCACAGAACATCTACCGCTTCCTTGCTGTAAATGTTTGCGCCTCCGGCACCAATGTTGTGACCATTACCGTCTGCGTGGAAATCAGAAAATGATGGGCTGAATACGCTCTGCGTTAGGTTGGTTCCAACTGGCAAGCTAGAAAGGCTCTGCGGCTTGTTTTCAGTCGAAGTTGCGTTCAGGTTGGTTAGTTCAAAAGTGACCTGACCCTGTGCGTCGGTTGGCTGAACCAAAACGGTTTGGCCTTCACCACAGAACTGACTTGCTGCGCACTCCGCTGGGATTGGGTCAATACCTGTGATTGAATCCACGCCAGAATCTGGATCGTGGTAAACGTTGATGAACGCAGTCTTCGCGCGACTGTAATTAGCATTAACCGCAAGGTAAACCTTGGTTCCCACTGCAACTGGATTACAGTTCAAATCAAGCGCCTGATATTTCACAGCAACAGTGCCTCGAACCGGGAAGTTGTGCGAGTAAACAACTGTGCCTGGATCATTCCACTGCCAAACACCATCGTAGCCCGATGGCGTGCCATTCAAATCTGAGTTAGCCGGAGTTAGCAGGCGGATAGTTGGTGTTCCCTTTGTGCAAGTTACACCTGC
>JBAXKB010000024.1:0-15407 GCA_037137575.1 Actinomycetes bacterium | reverse complement strand
GCTCCGGTCAAGAAGGCGGCAGTTAAGAAAGCTCCGGCCAAGAAGGCGGCGGTAACGGACCAAGAAGAAGCTCCGGCTAAGAAAGCGGCAGTTAAGAAAGCTCCGGCTAAGAAAGCGGCTGTAAAGAAGGACGAGTCGTAAGACTCACCACAGATTTGTAAGTCCAGGAAAAAGGAGAAAAGGCAATGCCGAAGAACAAAACGCACAGTGGTGCAAAGAAGCGATTCCGGATTACCGGTACCGGCAAGGTAATGAAAGAGCAGGCGAACAAGCGCCACCTACTTGAAAGCAAGTCAAGTAAGCGCACCCGTCGACTTTCAGTTGATCAGGTTTTGTCCCCAGGCGATGCCAAGAAGGCAAAGAAACTACTCGGCCGCTAATTGCGAGCATGAAAAAGGAGAATGAATCATGGCACGTGTAAAAAGAGCAGTTAATGCGGCGAAAAAACGTCGTGAAGTTTTAGAGCAGGCAAGTGGCTATCGTGGCCAGCGCTCACGCCTTTACCGTAAGGCAAAAGAGCAGGTTACCCACTCGATGGTGTACGCGTATGCGGATCGTCGCACTCGCAAAGGTGATTTCCGTAAGTTGTGGATTCAGCGCATCAACGCTGGCGCTCGCGCCAATGGCCTTACCTACAACCGCTTAATCCAGGGGCTAAAGCTCGCTGAGGTGGAAGTTGATCGCCGCATGTTGGCCGAATTAGCCGTAAACGAACCAGCAACATTTGCTGCTTTGGTTCAGGTAGCAGCAAACGCTCTGCCAAAGGACTAAAGTCCAAAAAACATGACAAACGTCGAAACGAACGTGCGCGCACTCAAAGTAGTGCGCGCACGTCGTTTATTGGAAAGCAAATTTAGAGCGTCTCAGCAGGCTTTTCTTGCCGAAGGTCCGCAGGCGGTACGCGAGGCAATTGCCAGCGGTTTAGTTAAAGAACTTTTTATAACTATAGATTCCGCCGAACGTCACGCAGACATCGTCACTGCTGCCACGAATTCGGATATCGAAATCAATTACGTAATTGCAGAAGTCATTGAGGTTTTAGCCAGCGCCGTCACCCCACAGGGTATGGTCGCTGTTGTAAATAATCCCAATGCCGCACTAGATGAAGTGCTACATGCAAACAGCAAACTCATTGTGGCGTTGGCATCTGTGCGCGATCCTGGTAACGCCGGTTCCGTTATTCGGGTGGCAGACGCTGTAGCTGCAGATGGAGTCCTGACCACAGCGGATTCGGTGGAACTACAAAATCCAAAAGTTGTGCGTTCAACCGCAGGTTCACTTTTTCATCTTCCATGTGTGGAAAGTGTCGATTTATTCGAAGTCATCGCTAGCGCACGGCAGTTTGGCCTTCAGATTCTGGCAGCTGATGGAAGTGGCCAATCATTCGATTCGGGCATTGACCTAGCCAAGCCAACTTTGTGGGTGTTTGGAAATGAGGCCTGGGGCCTACCTCAAGAACTCCTTGACGCCGTTGATCAAGTTGTTTCAATTCCGATTTATGGCAAAGCTGAATCCCTGAATTTGGCCACCGCTACCGCAGTATGTTTGTACGCCAGCGCCAGCGCCCAGCGCTCCGCTAAGTAGCCACATAAACCCACTAAACTTGAGTAATTCACTTTCTTAGGAGTTATCGTGTCAGCCCCAAATAAGTCGTTTGACCCTGTAGAGGTCAGCACTTTGGCTCCTGAATTTTTAGATCAGCAGGTAGTCGCAGCTCTTGAGGCAATTGCAACTGCTGGTGATTTAGATGAACTTAAAGCCGCGCGCATTCTGCACGCAGGAGATCGCTCGCCGTTAGCCCTAGCTAACCGCGAAATCGGTGCTTTGCCACCAGCTGCCAAAGTTGAAGCCGGCAAGCGCATGGGACTAGCCCGCAGCGCCGTTAATCAGGCGCTTGAAGCCAAAACAGCCGAACTAGAAGCTAAGCGTGATGAAGAAATTCTGCTTACTGAAGCTGTAGATGTCACCGCTGTTTCCGAGCTATCACTTCGGGGTTCAAGACATCCACTAACCACAATCCAAGAGCAAATAACAGATGTGTTTCTTGCGCTGGGTTACGAACTTGCTGAAGGTCCGGAGATTGAAGCCGAATGGTTCAACTTTGACGCCCTCAATATTGCACCTAACCACCCTGCTCGAACGATGCAAGATACTTTCTTCGTTGAACACGAAGATTCAGGTTTAGTGCTTCGTACTCATACATCGCCAGTGCAAATTCGCTCAATGCTAAATCGCGAGTTACCGATTTACGTAGTTTGTCCTGGTCGCGTGTTTCGCACTGATGAGTTAGATGCAACTCACTCACCAGTTTTCCACCAAGTTGAGGCGCTTGTTATCGACAAGGGCATCACCATGGCCGACTTAAAGGGAACTCTTGATCACTTTGCGCAGACTATGTTCGGCGCTGGCATAGTGACTCGCTTACGTCCGTCATATTTCCCATTCACTGAACCATCAGCTGAAGTTGATTTACAGTGCTTTGCTTGCCGCGGCGCATCAGTTGATAACCCAAGTGCGCCATGTCGAACCTGCCGTAGTGAAGGCTGGATCGAATGGGGCGGTTGCGGCATGGTCAATCCGAAAGTTTTGGTTTCCTGTGGCATTGATCCGGATGAGTACACCGGTTTTGCTTTCGGTATGGGTTTAGAGCGAACTCTGATGTTCCGTCATGGCATCACAGATATGCGTGACATGGTTGAAGGCGATATTCGTTTCACTCGAGCTTTTGGGTTGGGTGGCTAATGCGCGTTCCTGTGTCTTGGCTGCGTGACTATGTTGCTCTACCAAAAGAAATGTCCGGCCGCGATGTGGCTGCGTTGTTGCTCTCGGTTGGTTTTGAAGTTGAAGGCGTTGAAACTGTTGGTGATGTGCGAGGCCAGTTAGTTGTCGGCCGTGTGCAAACCATTGAAGAACTTACTGAATTTAAAAAACCGATTCGCTGGTGTCAGGTTGAAGTTGGCACCGAAAATGGCGCTTCCCAGACTCCAGGTGTTCGTGG
The DNA here is from genome assembly GCA_037137575.1 of Actinomycetes bacterium. Classification (GTDB taxonomy): domain Bacteria; phylum Actinomycetota; class Actinomycetes; order S36-B12; family UBA5976; genus UBA5976. Next base: position 12,409 of record JBAXKB010000024.1, on the reverse strand, counting down.
CATCGTTTGTGGCGCGCGTAATTTCAATGAAGGCGACTTAGTCGTTGTAGCTCTTTCGGGCACTACTTTGCCTGGTGATTTCACTATCGCTACTCGCGAAACTTACGGCCACATTTCTGATGGCATGTTGTGCAGTGCGCGTGAACTTGGATTAGGTGAAGATCATTCAGGCATCATCATTCTTGATGCAGGTACTGCTGAAGTTGGCGCCGATGCTTTCCCAATTCTTGGATTGGGCGATGAAGTTCTGGAAGTCGCCGTAACTCCAGATCGTGGTTACGCACTTAGTCTGCGCGGTATTGCACGCGAGGCAGCGATTGCTGCTGGTGTCACATTTACTGACCCAGCCGATCAACTTGCCGACCTTCCAGTCGCCTCTGGCGACGCTGTACAGGCGGCAAGTGCCGACAAAGCCGCTTGCGATCTGCTCGTATTGCGCACGCTTGAGAGCTTTGATCCGAGCGCGCCAACCCCAGGATTCATTAAGTCTCGACTCGCGGCAGTAGGGGTTAGGTCAATCTCGCTAGCTGTCGATGTCACAAACTATGTAATGTTCGAACTTGGCCAACCGCTGCATGCTTTTGATGCCGACAAAATTTCGGGTGCGATTACCGCTCGTCGGGCAAATACTGGTGAAACCCTAGAAACTCTCGATCATGTTTCACGAACACTGGATGCAGATGATTTAGTTATTGCTGACGATTCAGGCGCGTTATCTTTGGCCGGCACAATGGGCGGATCAAGTTCTGAGATTTCCGATGCAACCACTCGTATCGTAATTGAAGCGGCGCATTTTGATTCAGTAGTTGTTGCTCGCATGAGTCGTCGCCACAAACTTTCAAGTGAATCTTCGCGCAGGTTTGAACGCGGCGTTGATCGAATGATTCCACCAGTTGCTAGTGCGCGAGCCGCGCAACTACTGATAGAACATGGTGGTGCTACATATGCTGGAACAACTGCGGTTGAAACAGCGCCAGAAATCGAGCTAATTGCATTCGACCCTGCGCTTACTGACAGAATTTCGGGCCACACTTACGAACATCAAAATATTTCTGCCATCCTGAAGTCGCTTGGGTGCCAGATCAGTGAAACTGATTCAACTTGGCAGGTTAAGTCTGCGTCATGGCGTCCAGACCTCTCCAGTCCAATTGATTTAGTCGAAGAAATAATTCGTATCGACGGGTATGGCAATGTTCCAACAAGTCTGCCAACTGCGCCTAATGGTCGCGGTCTAACCGATGCACAGAAGCTTCGTAGGCGAGTTGGTGTATTCCTTGCGGGCCGCGGACTTGTTGAAGTGCGCAATTACCCATTCATGGGCGAGCACGAATTAGACGAGTTATCTATTGCGCCGGATGATGTTCGCCGCAATACGGTGAAGTTAGCAAACCCGCTATCTGACGAGCAGCCATTAATGCGTTCGACATTGCTTCCTGGTCTGGTTTCAGCCGTAAACCGCAATACCTCCAGAGGTTTTTCTGATGTACCACTATTTGAGATCGCTAGTGTGAGTTTTGCTGTTGCAAGCAGCCCAGAAGTTCCTCGGCCATCTGTTCTGGCAAAACCAGATCAAACCGAAATTGTGAAATTACAAGCACTAGTGCCAAATCAGCCAACACACATTGGCGCAGTTATCACTGGCGCTTTGCAGAGTTCAGGCTGGTGGGGCAGTAGCGCCGCTGCTACTTGGCGCGATGCGATTGAAATCGTTCTGGCGCTTGCGACTGAATTAGGAATTGAAGCACAGGTGCAGGTGTCCGATGTGGCGCCTTGGCATCCGGGCCGTTGCGCGCTAATTAAATCTGGTAATGCAGTAATCGGGCTTGCTGGTGAATTGTCTCCACGAGTCACTGCAGCAACGGGTTTGCCAGCACGCTCGGTAGCTTTTGAAATCAATTTAGATGAATTGATTTCGTTGGCGAACACAACACCAACCGCACCGAAGATTTGGACCTACCCTGTCGCAAAGGAAGATATTGCGCTTGTGGTGCCAAACAACATCATGGTTGGCGATGTACTTGCCTGCATCAAAGAGGCGGCCGGTGAATTACTTGAGGATGTCAGGCTCTTTGATATCTACACTGGCTCACCAATTCCAGAAGGCCACCAATCGCTAGCCTTTGCGCTTCGATTCCGTTCACCCGAACGAACTTTGTCAGCAGACGAGCTCACCAGCGCCCGAAGTGCTGCCATTTTGGCTGCAACAGAAAAATTTGGCGCAGTTTTACGAGGATAAGGCCAAAATTTGGGTAAAAGACTTGAAAGTCTGGTTACGCGGTTGAGGTACGATTGGCAAATGAACAGCTGCGGAACTAGGTAGAGAGCCTTGACTAAGGAGTTTTATCTATGACTGCGCTGCTAGAGCGACTGAAGAATAGAACTTTGCGGCCAGATTTTCGCTATGACATCGCAGGTCTTCGTGCGATAGCCGTTTTAATGATTCTCTTGTTCCATTTTGAAATACCAGGTTTTTCTGCTGGCTTTATCGGCCCAGACATTTTCTTCGTAATTTCTGGTTATCTGATTACCGGAATTTTGTATCGGGAATTTAGCGAATCTAAAACGGATCCGTTCAAACCTGGACGAATTTCAATGTCAAATTTTTATCTCAAACGAGTTCGCCGAATATTCCCGGCGGCTTTTTTGGTTCTACTCGCAATAAATATTTATGCGAGTCTCAAGCTAGATGCAAACCAATCAGCGCAAATTAAATCAGATTCCGTTTGGACTTTCTTATTTGCATCGAATATCAATTTTGTACATCAAGCTGTTGATTATTTTGGCCCAACGTTGTCAGCGTCTCCGCTACAGCATTACTGGACTCTTGCGATTGAAGAGCAGTTTTATCTAATTTGGCCAATGTTCTTCCTGTTCGCTGGAAACATGCATCGAATGATCGCGATGAAGAGCGATCCAGCATTGTGGAAGCGACGTTTGATGGTGTTTTTCGGCGTTGCCACTTTGTTCTCTGCGCTGTGGCTTATTTTTGAATTTACTGCAAACCCAGAGTCAGCATTTTTCTCTTCGTTCGGACGCATTTGGGAACTCATTCTTGGCGGCCTATTGAGTTTGCTTGATTTTCAAGCTCTGAAGAATCGTCTTGGAAATGTATTGGTTCCTCTGCGTGCGCTATCTCTAGGCGCCTTGTTTATCTCACTTCTAGTCGTTTCACCTGCCAATTTTGGCTATACGCTGTTTTTGCCGGCACTTGCCACTGGGTTTCTACTGGTTACTGGTGCTGGACAGGACAAACCCGATCTGGTTAATCGCCTTTTATCACTACGGGCCTTAAGCGCAATTGGCGCAATTTCGTTTTCACTGTACCTCTGGCATTGGCCACTGGTGGTCTTTGGTGCACCGCTTGGTTATCTAGACACCTTGTCCAAACGTCTTGCATTGCTTGGTTTAACCGTGCTAATCAGTACAGCGAGTTATTGGCTGATTGAACAATCTGTTAAGAGAGTTCCGTTGCCCAAATTAGAGCGCCTAAAGATGCGCACGGCAATGCGTCCACATGTGCAGCAGTCTTCTTGGCGCACAGGGTCCATTGCTTTGGGCCTGACGGCTTTGTTGATGTTCCTGCTGTATCCGGCAGCGAATCCACAAGCAAGTGCTTGGACTCCACCGAAGTCGGCGGGTCAGTTCGGTCCCGATCCATCAAGCAATACGAATTCCTCAAGTGGTAATGCGCAAACTTCAGCAGATCAAATCGCCTGGCAAAAGTTGGTGGCTAAATCTCTACAGGTAACAACGTTACCTACCGGGCTCAAACCATCAATTACCCAAGTCGCCGCTATTGCCAAGACCGGTGGCTTTGGTCAGTGTTCCGGCAAGCGCTCGGATGCCGTGACAATTTCTAGTGTTTGCGAGTCGTTAGCTATTGATTCCAAAAATGCTCATACAGCAGTTGTATTAGGTGATAGTCATGCACGTATGTTGTGGCCGGCAATAGTTGGCAGCCTAGATCCGAAGAAATGGAACATAACGCTCCTAGCAATGCCGGGCTGTCCTGTTCCAGTTTTAACTCCTGGAAAAATTAATGCCAAGAACGCTAGCTGTGCTAAACACCGAGAACAAACTCTAAGGTATCTAGAACGCGTGAAGCCAGACTTAACCTTACTTAATGACGCAGTGGACGCTACTGCGAGTGCGGATCAGTATCGAGCAGCGTACTTGCAGGTGATGCCGCGAATTACCGCAGCTAGTAAGTATGTAGTCGTTATTGCGAATACGCCCAGGTTCCCTAATTTGATGACATGTTTGGATACAAGTAACTCGCTTGCTAAGTGTGTTCCAGTAGCAAGCTCTGTCGGTCCACTCGACAAAGTCCAGCGCGAAATAGTAATTCGGTATAAAACTGGATATTGGGATATCGGCGACGCACTTTGTACTCCAAGCGGGCGCAAAGTGTTATGCCCCGCGGTAATCGGGAACATGCCAGTAACTTCGAATGGGACGCACTTAATACCCGCAGTCAGCGCAAAGATTGCACCATTTCTAGGAAGGGCCATGGATAAGCAAGGCATTCAAGACGTGCTAATCCATTAAAGGTTATGGCGCTAGGTATCTCACCGGTGGCGCACACATTGTGCTGCTTCTAGTTCGCAGGGGCCAAAGGTTATAGGCCGAGTAGTTTTGCCTGTTGATCAAATTCGGGGACAAGCTTTCGCACTTCATCAAATTTTCCACTTGCCACGATTCGCCCCGCATCAAGGTAAATCACCTTGTCTGCATGCATAACGGTAGCCAGACGGTGCGCAATTGTTATCCGAGTAACACTTGAACCCAATTCGTCGATTGCTTGGCTAACTGCTTGTTCTGTCTCTGCATCGAGGGCGCTGGTAGCTTCATCCAACACAAGCAAACTTGGATCGGTAAATAGCGCCCGGGCTAGGCCTAAGCGTTGACGTTGGCCACCGCTGAACCGAAGACCGCGTTCGCCAACTTCGGTATCAAGGCCCTCGCGTGACTCACGCAAAATGTCAGCCAGTCGTACTCGCTCGAGCACTTCCCAAACTTTATCGTCATCAATCAGCGATTTTGGAACACCAAGTGCGATGTTTTCCCGTACGGAAGCATCTGTCATGGCGACGAGTTGGGGGACGTAGCCTAATTTTCCAGGCCACATTTTTATTGCATCGCGAGGAGTAGCTCCGCTAATCGTTATTAAGCCAGATTGCGGTTCGCTCACACCAAGTAGCAGGTCTACAAGAGTTGACTTTCCAGAACCGGTTGGCCCGACCAGTGCGACAAACATTCCGGGTTCTATTTCCAGTGTTGCCTTACTGATGATCGAATCAGTAGAACCTTCGTACCTGAAATCAACATCTTGCATCGAAACTCGGGGAACAAAACTATCTCGGGGCAGATTTTTTATTGACTCGTTTATTTGATTGTGATCGTATGGGAAAGCCCCACGTTCTTTCAAAATGTCGATCACTTGAGTGGTGTATTTTGCAGCTGATGCAGCAGAGCGGATTGATGTTGCCGAACCTTGGATCCTAATTAGAGACGGAAACATTCGTGAGGCTGCTGACATAAACAGAACTAATGAGGAGACTGCTTGACCTGGATTTTTTGAAATAAATTCATAGACAGTTAGCAGAGCAGCTCCGACAACAAGCGAAGCCTCTAGAGCGTATTTTGGGATGTAATTGATCAGCTGCAGGTTAGCCTGAGCGCCTGCTCCTTTTCGACGTATCTCGCCAAATTCATCTACATAGTGAGAGATGTGGTTTCCAATAAAAATCTCTCGATACGAGGAAACTAGTTCCTGAATGGCTGCCTGGCCAGCTATGTCCGCTGCGAATTTAGCTTTAGATGCGCGCGCAGACCATTTTCCTAGTAGTGATTGCATAATCAGCATTACCAGCAGAAAATAAACCAAAGTAAAAATAGTGACAGCGGGATCTAAAACTAGTAACACAGTGCTAAGCATGATTAGTAGCGATGATTCAGCCACGATGATCACAGCAGCGCCCAAAGTGTCATTTATGGTGGCGCTCATGCCCGAGCCAAGTGCAAAAGTTATTCTTTGGCTGGTTTCCCAGTGAACTTCACGCAAAGACTGACTAAAGAAAAGTTGGGTAATTTCACCCGAAACCTGGGCACTTCTGCCGGTAAGAAATTTTAGAATGCGCTTAAGTAGCAGTGGGGCACAAATACTGCGCACGATAAACATGATTATTGCTAAAGCGCCGAACAGGCCCAAGATTTGATTGGTTGGAAGATCGCTAAGTCCAAAGAAATTTAATATGCTCTGGATGGCTTTTGGTAATTTGTTGCCTTGGGATGAAGCCGTGGCAATGTAGGTAACCATTCCAATTAGCAGCACGCCGAGTGTGTCAAAGAGTGAAATCAGAATCTGAATTCCCATTGAAAAATGGAGTTTGCGGTGATCTTTTTTTCCTAATAACTCAAGAGATCTTTTATAGGCAGCAAAGATTGGCATAACTGAATCATACCTGTTCGGGTAGTATTTACCCCGTGGAGTCTAAGAGCAAAGTCGCGGTTTTGCACTATGTCTGGATTGATAATATTCATGTAAACAGCTTGGTCTCTGCAGTTAGCAAGTCTGGATTGCGAGTCAAAAAATCGAAAGCTCGCATAAGTAAAGTTGGCTTGATAATACTTTTATCGCCGATCTATCCTTTGATACATCGAGTGGCAGGCTACCGAATATTGCACATCCATTGGATGCTCGGGGTATTTCGGCCGCCAAGCCCAAGCGGTCGCTATGCCGATAAATTTTTCTATCTTTGGTACAAGTTATTCATGTCAGTAACCAGATTGGTTAACCTTAAAGTCGTATGGACTGCGCACAATTTTATGCCTATGGGCCATGTATTTGAGGACAATCTGGCTGCTCGCAAACACTTGGTTCAGCATTGCAGTGCGGTAATTGCGCTCAGTGAATCAGTCGCGACCCGACTAACAAATGAGTTGGGTGCAAAAAATGTTGTCATAATACCTGCAGCGGAACCGACATTAGTGCCAACCGAGTCAAGAATTACAACCCGCGAGAATCTACACATCGGCGAAAATCAAAAATTATTTTCGGCAATCGGTCACATGAAGCCCTATAAAGGTCCAGATATTTTCTTGCAGAGTATTTTGCTTCAAGATAGCAATAATCGTTTCTTATTAAGTGGCGCAATCGACGATAGCGAATTCGTATCCCAAGTGATCGAGTTGACCGAGACTGTGAAGGCTCGCGGCCATTCTCTGGAAACCAATTTTTCATTTTTGCCAGACTCGGAGTTAGCTAATTTATTGCAAGCTAGTGATTTTCTGGTTTGCCCATTTAGGGACATCTCAAATTCCGGTTTCATAAATTTAGCTTTGGCAGCAGGGACACCATTGATACTTCCGGATTGGGAAAGTCTGGCTTGGGTGCCAAGGGAAGCGGCTCTTTGGTATCCGGCTGACGGTGGTGCGCAGGCGCTAGCATCTGCTATTCAGTATGCAGGCTCGTTAAATTCAACCGAATGTGAGTTGATGTCTCAGGCAGCTCGAGATTTCATGAAGACGCGAGGCTGGGACAATTATGTCTTGCAGCATTCTCTGCTGTACGAGGCCTTGATGTCTAACTAGTCGCTTTTCGAGCGAGCAAAGAAACGTCACTAACTTGCGCTTCCAATTCAGATCTTAGTTTCGCGTGATCCACCAAGATCTCGTCAAACCGATTGCTAAATTCGTCTACAAAATTTGCTGGCGAGATAGCAAATCGCAAGTGACCGAAAGTCATAAAAGTGCCTTTAAATTTTCCTTGGTATTCAATGCCGATAGCAGGCATGCCAGCAGCAAAACCCAGAAGGCAGCAGTGCATGCGTGCCGAGATTCCGAATATGCTCCTGCTGGCAATCCAGCGTAATTCGCCCGGATTTGGCAATGAGGATAAAACTTTGCCTCCTGTTGCCATTGAAAGCATTTCGCAAGCTTCATAGTCTGTACTGGAACCATCTGTAACCATGGGCACGTAAAGAATTTGGAAACTTGTGGGATCTAATCCTGTTAATTTCTGAATCAGTAGTTGCTTCATCGCTGGATCGTTGACCACCCAGTCGCTGACTGTAACGATTATGTTTTGTTTTCCGCTTTTAAACCATTCGGTAATCTCAGAACTCGGTTCGATTTTGTCAGTTCTGATAAACGAAACATCAGCAGCAAAGACAGAGGAGACATTTTCTTTGGCAAGTCTTTCCTGCGAAATTTCGTCTCGACAGAAGATAGTCACACCGACAGAGTCGCTGTGTTTGATGGCGCTTAGCGCTTGCGCATGAGGACTTTCATTCCAGCTCATGGAAATAACAGCAGCATCACCAAGATTTTTTTGCATCCACGCGGCGATACGCCACCTGCGCCATGCGCCTTCAGGGCTGTACTTACCGTCCATTATGTCGGCGCCAATCATAATGAATTTCTTGCAACTGGCTATATCTGTAGCTAGTTGCATAAATGCAGTTTTGAAATCTGATGCGGAACCTGATGCCAGTGCAGGGGAGAGCTTTACTTCTTTATTTGGCGCTAACCCAATGAAACCGGTATCTCGGGTCAACAAAACTGTGGAATCAGCACCTATCCCAGCGATTGCTCCTTGAACTAGGGCGCGATCTCCAACATTTGTTAGCAGGCGAGGGGCAGCCCATAAAGCTACATTGCCATTTTTTTGCGTTTGCGGAATTTTGTAATTATCTAGAAATTTATCTATGGCGCGCAGTCTTGCCCGTTGACGAAAGTCGCTAACAAATCTAGGAGTTTTCATATTTACATCTTAGTTTCTTTCACATAAATAACGATAAGCATTCATGTCTGCCCTGCTTGCTGGGAAATCTAATAACTACTTGCGCTTGGCTCTAACATCTTTGTACTTGGGCAGATTCCAGAATTCTCCCCAGATTTCTTCGTATTTTGGCGGATCGATTTTCCAAAGTCCTGATGCGAAGTATGGGGTGTATTCCCCAAAATAGATTTCACCGTCATGTGAGTAAAAATCGATTCGAACGTAGTCGATTCCGCTACCAAGCTTTTCTGCGAACTGTCTCATTTTTTGAAAATTAAGCGGAAGTGGTGTTTCGGCATTCGGGGTTTCTCTACCTACTTTGATTGGAAGCAGAATCCCTTCTGGGGTAAAGACGGCATGGCGGTGATCAAGTCGGCGCCCATAGTGAACTGAAACAAATTGCACAACACCATCAAAAGTGTGGAATTTGTAGTCTGGCAAGTCTTCTAGCGTGATTCGACGCTCGACAAAGTAGCCTCTTCGGGCCTGGCTATAGCCCCACTCTCGTTCTCGACGATTCTTCGTCTTAAGTTCCCAAGATTCAGTTATTGTTTCTAACTTCGCATACTCTTCGGAATCAAGATTTCCATTACCAAAAAACACCTGGCCGCTGCCAGCAATTTCTTTCAGTACCCAGTCGCCGGTTAAATCAAAATCGGCAATCTCGGAAATGTTTGTAAAAACAGCCAAGGTTTCTGGAATCAAAATTTCAGGGCAACGGCTTTTTGCCTGATCTTTCATTTGTAGTTTGTCACAGGCCCAAACCACGAAATCTCTGCGGTCAAAAAGAATTCGCCAGGTCATCTTGTCATTAAACAATTTGGGTTTAATCAGATTTGGAAATCGACCATGGATTCTATAAAACATTATTGTTCGGTACAGAAGTGGACTTTGGTCCATGATTTTCTTGAATCGATCTTTAAATTTCAATGTCGCCATGTGCCAATCCGCATTCAAATTGCTGTTTATCTAACTCTAGTGCTATCAACCAGGTGATAAAAGTCTGAAGGAAAAGTCCCGGACAACCTGTCTTTGACGGATTAGTTTGAAGAGGTTTGCCTTTCAAACGGTAGTATCACAGTTACGACAGGTCAAGATATGGAGCCTAGATTTTGAAGAAACTAAAGTCCATCGATCAAGTGGTTCAATCAGGTTTGTGTATTGGCTGTGGGCTGTGTGCTGTTGTCGCTCCTGAAACTTGGAAGTTGGACACTGCTGGTCCCATGCCTTTGCCAGTGCGTGTTGGCGATGATGATGGGCGAGGGTTCTCCGTATGCCCAGCAGTTCATGGAACAAGAACCCTTAGCGCTGAATCGGCAGCAACGTTTCCAGAGCTAGATCAAATTACAAGAATGGGTCCTATAAGAACTGCTCTTGTTGGCCACAGTACGACAAGCCAGCGAGCTAATAGCAGTAGCGGCGGAATGCTCACCGAGTACCTCAGTGAAATTTTGGATGAAGGTTTGGTTGATGCGGTTGTCCATGTCGCGCAAAAAACTGGCGGCGGTTTCGAATATGTGAAATCAAAGTCGAGCGATGAAGTGCGCGCAAGCTGTAAAACCCGCTACTTCCCTGTGGACTTGCACAAACTAGCCGAATTTGTTGCTGGTGAATCTAAAGTCGCAATCGTGGCTAACCCCTGTTTTACCGCGGCGGTTAGAAGACTGTCACAATCAGACCCAGAACGTTTTGGCTCTATCCAGCATTTTGTTTCTTTTTTCTGTGGTCATTGGAAATCTAAGTCCTGGACCGAATATCTTGTTGCATGCAGCAAGCCATCGAAAGGCGACTTGATTGACTACCGCACCAAAATCGCGGACCGGCCCGCTAGTAAATATGGGTATCAGGTTGAAAGTAACGAGCAAGTAGCAACAAGTCTGATGAGTGATGTCCCAAATGGTGGCTGGCAATTCGGTTTATTTAAGCCATTGCTATGCGACTTCTGTGATGATGTGGGCGCAGAAATGGCTGATGTTGTATTCGGCGATGCGTGGTTGAAACCTGAAAGTGAAGACGCTCTTGGAACTTCAGTAGTGCTGGTTCGATCTGCGAGCGCTTTAGTCGCGTTACAGTCTGCGTCAGCGAAAGGTAATGTCGCATTTACGCAATTGCCGGTCAAGCGCCTGCTCGAATCCCAGAACGCTACCTTGCGTCATCGCCAGGATGGAATTAGGGCACGGATTGCTCTTCGCAGAATTGGTAGAAAGTTTGTTCCGCCGGTTCGTGCAAAACCTTCGCTAACCCCAACTCGGACAAATCTGATGTCTCTAGCGCGGTATCGTCTGGCCAAGCGAAGCAACATTGTCTGGGTTGAGAGCAGGGAAGTGCCAGACTCGGTAACACATTTCAATAAGCGACTAAAGTTCGATTACTTACTTATTAGATTGGCCGCTAAAATACCGACTCGGCGAAAAATTTAAATACTGGTTTTTCTGGCTACTCAAACGGTTATCCAAGGTTTAGCCAATATTCACTCTCTTGGTTGCTGATCTGTGTGCATTCTCAACGGTTTGTGATTAACTGAAGGTAGCCAATCCGGCTTACTTGAATGTGGGAAAAAATGCGCGGCACGCGAGTCCTAAAATCGACGACATTGGCAGTTGCATCAGCATTTGTTTTTCTGATCAGCCCAGCTTTATCTGTTCCAGTCGTAACTGTTCCTGATGCCCCGCAAAATGTACAGGTGACCAGCGGAAACACAATTGCCACAGTTAGGTGGACCGCGCCAGCAAATAACGGTGGTTCAGCAATAACTAGCTACCGAGTCCTGGCTTCAAATGGACCAGTAACTCTGTCGGCATTTCCCAACTCTTCTGCCACTTCATATACTTTCGCGAACCTGACAAACAATAAGCTCTATGACTTTGTCGTGTATGCGATTAACAGAGTGGGGCAATCGCAGAATTCTGAGTTTGTGAGTATGGCGCCATCAGCCGTTGCACCTAAAGTGCCAACTGTTCCCGTGATCAAAACTATCGACACATCCGAGAGTCAAACTCTTGGTATCAATTACACACTTGGCAGCTCAAACGGTTCAACCATTACAGATGTTGGTTATTCATTGGATGCTGGTGCTACTTGGCAAAGCGCAACTAGCAATCCAATTGTTATCACGGACCTAACTAACGGATTTGGTTATGCATTTAGATTGCGAACCACAAACTACTTGGGCAACAGTGCTATTGCAGCTAAGACTCTAAAGTCTGTCGCTACGAAGAACAGCATTTACTTCACCGCACCTTCGGCTATGAATTATGGAGATGTCCAAACATTAGAGGTGACTGAAACTGGCGGGGTAACCCAAGTGACTAGCACAACACCACTTGTCTGCTTAGTTACTGATTTAGATGTCACACCAGTAAAGCCGGGTACTTGCAAATTATCTGCAAAAAATCTTGGTGACGAAATTTATGGTGCAGCTAAGGCCGTAACCCGCTCCCTTACTGTTTTAAAAGGGATAAACACTATCGACTGGACACCATTAGTTAACATGTCCTTGACCTCAGCTAATCAGACACTCGAGGCTTCCGCCGATGCTGGTACAACTACCTTTACTAGTTCAACACCAACTATTTGCACAGTTGTGACAGGTAAGGTACATCCTGTCGCTCTAGGAACATGCACTAT
>JBAXKB010000023.1:0-16306 GCA_037137575.1 Actinomycetes bacterium | reverse complement strand
TGTGTCCGAGAGGGGACTTGAACCCCTATCCCCTTGCAGGGACTAGCACCTCAAGCTAGCGCGTCTACCGATTCCGCCACCCGGACTGGGCTGTTTTAATCAACTTGGCAAGAATACCTGCAAATCAGAACTGACTCAAATAATGCATGCTTTTTATGCGTCGATGCACCAAACTTGAGTCATGTCTACAGAGCACACCACCGATTTAACTTCCGAAGTCGTTCAGATTGTTTCTGACCTAATCAAGATCGACACGTCTAACTACGGCGATGGATCCGGCCCAGGCGAAGCGCTAGCCGCTGAGTATGTTCAGGCATCATTGCAGTCAGCCGGAATTGAAGCAGAGCGCTATGAAACGACAAGCGCTAAGCGTCAAGGTGTTTACGCGCGAATCGCCGGGGCTGATTCCAGCCGACCAGCATTGATGCTTCATGGTCACCTGGATGTGGTGCCGGCTGCAGCAGGGGACTGGACATACGATCCGTTCGGCGCAGAGATTCATGATGGCTGCATATGGGGTAGAGGCGCAGTCGACATGAAAGATGGCGTTGGCATGATTCTTGCGCTGAGTCGGTTCTGGGCCCGCAATGGAATTGTTCCGCCGCGCGATATCGTGCTGCAATTTATGCCCGATGAAGAGGCCGGGAGTCGTCATGGCTCACATTGGATTGCCGAAAATCGTAAAGACATGTTTAAAAATGTTTCACAAGCAGTTGGTGAAGTGGGCGGATTTAGTCTCACACTCAAAGAGGATGTGCGCCTATACCTAGTACAGACTGCCGAAAAAGGGATTCGGTGGATGAAACTGCGCGCCGAAGGAACAGCAGGGCATGGCTCATTCTTGAATGACGATAACGCGGTCACCAAACTTGCCGAAGCAGTTGCAGCTGTCGGCAACCATAAATTCGAGACTTTGCTAACCCCAACTGTTCGCGATTTCATCAAGTCGGTTTCAGATGCACTTGAAATCGAGTTATCTATCGATGATCCGCAAGAACTGCTAAGTCATCTAGGTCCGATTGCCCGAATAATTGGTGCGACGCTCTCAAATACCGCCAACCCAACAATGTTGAACGCGGGTTACAAGCACAATGTGATTCCCGGCGAGGCATCAGCCATGATTGACGGCAGATTCTTACCTGGTTTTGAAGAGAATCTGCTGCGTGACATTGATCGTCTGTTACCCGAAGGTGTTTACCGCGAAGACGTTATTAATGACATCGCGGTGGAAGCGCCATTTGAAGGTCAGCTCGTTGAAGCAATGGACGCTGCAATTCGCGCAGAAGATCCATTCGGCATGCCTGTTCCGTACACGGTAAGCGGGGGAACTGATGCAAAGGCGTTCAGTATGCTCGGCATCGACTGCTACGGGTTTTTGCCTTTATTGCTGCCGCCAGAACTCGATTTTGCAGCCATGTTCCATGGCGTGGACGAGCGTGTGCCTGTTGATGGTCTTGAATTCGGGATGCGCGTAATGGAGAAGTTCGTAGCACTTAGTTAAGCGGTGCGTTGTAAGCGATAAACCTTGCGACGAAGGCGAACCCAGCGACTTCCATCTGTATAAACGCGGACTCGATCTATTTCCCAGCGATCAATTTCAGCCATAAGGGTTAAATGCGCCTTTACGTCTCCACGCTGTGATGTGCGACCAAAACTCAACTCTGTGTATTCCCAAACTGCGCTCATGATTGATTCCAGCCAAACTCTGGGTAGCTTTTGGCTGGGGCAGACACATCGGATAGTGCAGAGTGAATACCTTCGGGAAGTACAGAGATGTCGGCCGCCATAATTGCGCGAACTTGCGCGGCAGTTCGAGCCCCAACGATTGCGGTGGCAACTTGTGGCTGAGCGAGCACCCAAGACAACGCAGTGTCTAGCATCGGTCGACCAAGGCCATCAGAGGCCACTGCAAGTGCTTCCACAATTCGTCGTGAGTTATCGGTTAGGTACGGGGCTACGAAGTTAGCGAAGTGTTGCGATGCCCCTCTGGAATCAGCCGGGGTGCTGTTACGGTATTTGCCGGTTAGAACACCACGACCAAGTGGAGACCAAGCAGTAACTCCAATTCCATGAGTGCTACTTGCCTGGACTACTTCGCGTTCGATACCTCGTTCAAGTAGTGAATACTCCATCTGCGCAGCCACAAGCGGGATGGAGTTTTGGGCCATGGTGGCCAAAGTAGCAAGTTGCCAGCCTGAGTAGTTAGAGATGCCAATGTAGCGAGCTTTACCGCTGGCAACAACTGACTGGCAGACACTCAATGTTTCCTCAAGTGGAGTTAACGGGTCCCAAGCATGCAAGTACCAGATATCGACATGGTTTCGACGTAAGCGACGAAGTGAATTGTCAAGCGCGTTTAATAAATGCCGACGGCTGGCATCGCGCTTACGTGGCTCGGGCACAGCAACTGCTTTGGTGGCCAAGATTACATCTGGGAACTCGCGCAGAAATTCGCCCACGATTTCTTCGGAAGTTCCGTCGCAGTAAACGTCAGCTGTGTCTAGCGAGCGCCCACCAGCGTTGTAGTAGATATTAAATTGATCACGCGCTTCATAAACGTCGGTGTCGCGTCCCCAAGTCATTGTGCCCAGAGTCACACTAGACACGAATAGTCCGCTATTGCCCAGCGCGCGTTCTTCCATAAACTCACGGTAGCGTTGTAGTTAGAAAAAGTCATCGCATTAGGTGACGTGTCGCAGAAACGAGTTTCAGCATGGAACCGATGCATTGGATTCAAGCCATAGTGCTAGGAGTTGTGCAGGGTCTAACCGAGTTCTTGCCCGTGTCTTCGAGTGCCCATGTCGAAATCGTTTCCCGCTTTTTTCAGTGGGGAGATCCAGGGGCAGCTTTCACTGCGGTCACCCAGATTGGTACTGAGACTGCCGTCGTTATCTACTTTTGGAAAGACATCACATCAATAATTTCTGCTTGGGTGAAAAGTTTGTATCAAGCAGAGGCGCGCAAACTGCCCGAGGCTCGTTTGGGTTGGTTCGTGCTCTTGGGTTCCGTGCCAATTGGCATTCTAGGGCTGCTATTCAAAGATCAAATCGAAACTACTGCAAGGAATTTATGGATCGTTGCTGTGGCATTGATCGTCATGGGTGTTGTCTTGGGTGTAGCTGATCGCATGGCAAAGCACACTAAGAACCTGGACGACTTGAATCCTAAAAACGCTGTTGCTTTTGGTATCGGACAAGCATTGGCATTGATTCCTGGTGTATCGCGCTCAGGTGCGACGATCTCATTTGGTCTGTTTATGGGTTTTAAACGCGAGGTTGCCGCGCGCTATTCATTCCTATTGGCGATTCCTGCGGTTCTAGCAAGTGGCTTACTTGAGTTAGTGAAAGTCGTGAACGACCCAGCTGTGCAGTGGCCTGTGACGTTGGTGGCAACCCTTGTAGCGTTCGTTGTTGGCTACTGGGTGATTGCAACGTTAATGAAGTACTTGGTTTCGGGTTCATTTATGCCCTTCGTTGTCTACCGCATTGCGCTTGGCTTGGCATTGATGGCCTGGCTCTACTTCGGACATCATCCAGGAACCCTCCCAGTAGGTTAAGCGTTTACAGTTAAGTCATGGGAACTGTCTTACTTATCCGGCACGGGCAATCTGTAGCCAATGCGCAGGGAATTCTGGCCGGTCGTGCGCCAGGCGTGCACTTAGACGAACATGGTGAGAAGTCTGCTCGCGAATTGGGAATACACCTGGGTTCGCTGCCTATTGCTCAGGTGTTAGTGAGTCCCTTAGAGAGAACAGCGCAAACCGCAGATTTGATTTTTGCAAACAAGTTTCCAATCCAGATTGAAACACGCATCACAGAATGTGACTATGGCGATTGGCAAGGCCGTTTGCTCAGCGAACTAGCCTTAGAGACTGCTTGGAAGACTGTGCAAGAAACCCCTGATGAGATGATCTTCCCTAATGGTGAATCAATGCAAGCGATGTCAGATCGCGCTGTCGCCGCAGTACGCGAATGGGATTCGAAACTTTCTGCTGTCCATGGCGACGATGTCATCTGGGTAGCAATTAGTCATGGGGACGTCATTAAGGCCATTTGTGCTGACGCACTGAGTATGCCGCTTCGTAATTTTCAACGAATTTCAATTGAACCGACTTCAGTATCCGTTGTGCAGTATCGCACCCAGAATGCACAGGTACACAAATTGAATGACACTGGTATCCAGTGGGTGCAGGCACTTGCCAAGATTGCGCAATCAAAGGAATCAACCGTAGGCGGGGAGGTAACTGCAGAATGAATCGGATGTTTTATGTTTTTGATGAACCTGAACGTTTTGTCGCTGGCACGGTGGGCATGCCCGGCGAACGAGCTTTCTTCCTGCAAGCACGCAAGGGAAATCGACTTGTGAGCGTTGCACTGGAGAAAACTCAGGTTTATGTTTTAGCCGATCGCTTGAGCGATTTATTAGATCAGATTGAACAAGATGAAGACGTGGATACAAACCACTATGGTCCTGCAGATTTGGAGCCGCTAGATAACCCGATTCAGGAGGAGTTCAGTGTTGGAGCGCTTTCGCTTGGTTGGAATCCCGATAAATTGCAGGTCATCATCGAAGCTCATGCTCTAACCGAAGATGACGCTGATGTGCCAGAGATTGAAGACGACACATTAATTGGCCCGGATGTACTGCGAGTTAGGTTCTCACCAGCGCTGGCAAGAGCGTTCGCCACCCGAGCAATGGCAGTCGTGGCTGCTGGGCGACCACCATGTCCACTGTGTGAACAGCCACTTGATGCCAGGGGTCACATTTGCCCCCGAGCAAACGGTTTTCGGCGCAGGGGATAGCGCGCTAGAACAGTGGCCAGGGAAGGCTTGGCCATTCGTCATTAGGTTCAGCAAAAACTGCGCTCGTCGTGAGTTCAGTTATCCGGTCCAGAGTCGCTGATAACTCGTGTTCAGTTAATAAATTTGTCAGTTCGCTTTCGCGAATAGCTTGCATAGTTCGGTGTAAGTCAGTTTGTAGATGCGTCGGAATCTGTTGCCCGGCCCAACCCCAAAGCACAGTGCGCAACTTTGGTTCTTCGTGGAATGTTACGCCGTGATCTATCGCGTAAGTTGAGCCATTGTCGGCGGTAAGTATGTGCCCACCTTTGCGATCGGCGTTATTTACAACTGCATCCAAAAGAGCAATCTTCATCAGAACTTCTAAGTCTTGATGAGCGAGAGTTAGTGGCTCGCCACTTGGTCCCTGTCCGTCGAGAACTCCAAGCCATTTAGTTGGCACATCAGAAGATGGGAATATCTCTACGAGTGTGGGGGTCGCTTCAACCCAATGTTGCACGCTGGCAAAGCCTTGTTCGGTTTCAACAAGTTCGGTAGTAGGCACCAGATTCCAACCGAGTAGTTGATCCATTACATAGGTTGCACGCTCGCGAAGTGCCAGAGTTCCAGTTGGGAAATCCCAGAGCTCTTTTTCAAGGTGATTTGGTTTGAAAATAACTTTCACGCCATCTAATTCGGCTAGAAAAGCGCCATTAGAGGCTTGTGGCAACCGCTCTATAATTCGAAGCTGACTCACTTAACGCCTAACAAGGCATCGATTGCAAGTACCATCTTTTGACTATCGCTTTGGTTAGCAGATTCGCTGGGTGAACCTGTTGTAACAGCAGTTGCCCATTCATCAACAATGTCCAAAGCGGTAGGTGTATCAAGGTCGTTCGCAAGAGCAATTGCAATACGCTGTGCGTAATCACCCGAGGGTCCGCCTCTAGCGATTGCACCTCGCCACAGCTCTAGGCGCCTACTTGCCTGCTCGAGCCCAGCGTTGGTCCACTCCCATTCTTCACAGTACCTGTGCGCAAGAATTGCTAATCTGATTGCCATTGGGTCTATGCCTGCGGCAGTCAGTTTTGACACAAAAACGAGATTGCCCAGTGACTTACTCATCTTGTGTCCATCAAGCCAAACCATGGCGGTGTGCATGAAAGTGCGAGCAAACGGACTAACACCTGTGGCGCTTTGTGCGTGCGCTGCACTCATTTCATGATGTGGAAATTTAAGGTCGCTGCCGCCACCTTGCACATCGATAGTTTCACCGAGGTAGTGCACAGCAATGGCCGCACATTCGATATGCCAACCAGGGCGGCCAGAACCAAGTTCGGTGTCCCACGCTGGATCGTTTGGGCGTTCATGACGCCAAAGTAACGGGTCAAGCGGATCGTGCTTACCGTCTTTATGTGGGTCACCGCCACGCTGACTAAACAAATCAATCATGTCGTGACGACTCAAGTGGGAAACAGCGCCAAGCATTTGTGACTTGTCGATCTTGTAATACAAATCGCCGTCCAAATCGTAGACACAATCAGCGTCCCGGAGTTGTTCAACTTGTTGCACTACAAGCGGGATAGATTCAACCGCGCCGATGTAGTGCTGTGGGGGAATGACGCGTAGGTCGATCATGTCCTGCTTGAAAAGTTCAGTTTGTTCTATCGCGATGTCCTGCCAGTCTTGGCCGGTTTGCTGCGCACGCTCTATTAGTGGGTCGTCAACATCAGTTACATTCTGTGCGTAGATTACTGTCGCTCCGGCTGCGCGCCACAGGCGAATCAAGGTGTCGAAAGCGACATAGGTTGCTGCGTGTCCCATGTGTGTTGCATCGTATGGCGTAATTCCGCAGACATATATTTTGACTTCACGATCAACCGCGAGCGTGTGGTTTGACTCGGAAGCAGAGTCGTAGATGTTAGGCGCGGGCGCGACAAAGTTTAAGTTTGGTACCTCGAGGTTCGGCCAGGGTTGCACATGACAAGTTTAGGCGTAGTTGCCCAAAAGTGATTTGGGCAGGAGGTTAATCCTTCTTTTCGTGGTGCCCACCAAATTGCTTACGCATAGCTGATAGCACCTTGTTGGCAAATAATGAGCGGTTGCGGGATTCGAATCTGCTGTTTACGGCCGCAGTTAGAACTGGAGCAGGCACGCCTTCCTCAATGGCCGCAATTGCAGTCCAGCGACCTTCGCCTGAGTCTGAAACTCGACCATTGAATTCGTCAAGCTCTGGCGATTCATGTAAAGCGATTGAGGTTAGATCAAGTAGCCAGGAAGCAACAACACTTCCGCGACGCCAGAGTTCGGTGATTGCCCCGATGTCGAACTGGTATTGGTAGTGTTCCGGATTAGCAAGGGGAGCAGTCTCTGCATCAGCGGTGCGTGGCTTTAGACCTTCGTCTGCGGATTTCAAAATGTTCAGACCCTCGGCGTAAGCAGCCATCAGGCCGTACTCGATTCCATTGTGGATCATTTTTACAAAGTGCCCTGCTCCGCTTGGACCGCAATGTAACCAGCCGCGTTCTTCAGGCATGATTTCGCCGGAACGACCAGGCGAGCGTTCAGCCGCTTCGACGCCAGGAGCAACCGAATTCCACACATCGCTCAGTGCGTTAACTACTTCAGTGCCTCCGCCGATCATGAGGCAGTAACCACGCTCAAGACCCCAAACGCCACCGCTAGTGCCAACATCAACGAACTCGATACCCTTGGCGCCAGCCTGCGCACTGTGTGCCAAGTCATCGCGGTAGTACGAGTTGCCACCGTCAATGATGATGTCATCACTGGAAAGCACTGAAATCAATTCCGCTACAACTGTTTCAGTAATTGATCCGGCTGGGACCATAACCCAAACAGCCCGAGGTCCTGAAAGCGCCGTGGCGAATTCTGAAATCGCCGAAATGGCGGTGATCTGTGCCGGATTTTCGGCTGCCAAATTTTGAGCAACAGCGCTGTCGGTGTCATAGACCACACAATGCAAACCGGCGCGAGTGATGCGACGTACGAGGTTTGCCCCCATACGCCCAAGGCCGATCATGCCGATGTGAGTGATGTTTTCGTAGGTTGCCACAGTGACTCCATAACTAGTGCGCGTATTCTTAGCGTACAGAACATCTCACCCAGATAGTCGAAAGGCCAACAGATGCAAAGTACGCCGGGATTTAAATGTAGCGAATGGGCACACCTCACTTCTCTTGCGCAACAGCGTAAATCACAGCACATTCGTGACTTATTTGATGCGGATAGTGACCGAGTTGCTGCTCTGACCTTTCAAGCAGGTCCGCTAACTCTTGATTTCAGTCGCCAGCGGTTAGATGCGCAGGTAATCGAGTCGTTGCTAAATTTGGCAGGGCAAGTGGGTGTGGAAGCTGCTCGCGATGCGATGTTGGCGGGTGAGCACCTCAATAACACTGAAGATCGGGCTGTACTGCACACTGCACTGCGTTTGCCGAGATCTGCCGAATTAGTGGTTGATGGCCAGGACATCGTGGCCGATGTTCATGCGGTTCTGGACTCGATGACAGTTTTAGCCAATCAGGTTCGTTCAGGTGAATGGTTGGGCGCCACTGGATTGCCAATTCGCAATGTCGTAAATATCGGTATCGGTGGTTCAGACCTTGGGCCAGTCATGGCTTACGAAGCTTTGCGCAGTTACAGTGATCGAAATCTACATTTCTTCTTTGTGAGCAATGTAGATGGCACCGATGTGTCTGAAGTTTTGAAGCAGGTAAATCCACTTGAAACGCTGTTCATTGTCGCCAGTAAAACATTTAGCACGATTGAGACCATGATGAACGCAGCATCGGCGCGCGAGGCTTTGCTAGCTGTAGTGCCTGCAGATGCAGCGGAACCAGTTTCCAAACACTTTGTTGCAGTATCAACGAATCACGCGCGCGTGGTTGATTTTGGCATTGACCCAAACAACATGTTCGGTTTTTGGGATTGGGTTGGCGGTCGTTACTCCATGGACTCAAGCATTGGGCTGTCAACCATGCTTGCGATTGGGCCAGATAAGTTTTCAGAACTGCTAGCTGGATTCCATGCAATGGACGAGCATTTCAAAACCGCGGCTCCTGCAAGAAATGTGCCCATGCTGATGGCCTTGATTGGTTTGTGGAACCGATCATTTTTAGATATCGAGACTGTGGCAGTTTTACCATACGACCAATACCTAAAGCGTTTCCCTGCTTACTTACAGCAGCTCATTATGGAAAGTAACGGCAAGTCCGTTACGCGCACTGGCGAACCAGTACCTACGCAGACCAGCGCTGTTTATTGGGGCGAGCCGGGCACAAATGGCCAGCATTCGTTTTACCAGATGTTGCACCAAGGAACATCGATCGTTGCTTGTGATGTTTTGATTCCGGCCAAGTCACATAATCTCGCGGGTGAACATCACGATGTCCTGGTGAGTAATGCACTTGCGCAAGCAACCGTGTTGGCTTTTGGTCGCACTAAAGAGCAGGTTCAACAGGCTGGTACCGCGCAGGATTTAGTCACGCACAAAGTTATGCCCGGCAACCGCCCAACCACTTTGATTACTTTGGCTGAAATTGATCCATTCGCTTTGGGATCTTTGATTGCACTTTACGAACACATGGTATTCGTGCAGGGAATTGTCTGGGGAATTAATTCCTTCGATCAGTGGGGCGTTGAGCTGGGTAAAGAAATGGCAACAACAATTTCGCCGTATCTAACTAATTCTGAAGATCTAGCAAAGTTTGACGCAGCAACTCAGTGCGCCATCAACTGGTATCGAGCGAATCGCAGGGGCTAAATTTCGCGGCGGCGTAAGTAGCGTTCAAATTCGCGAGCGATAGCCTCACCGGTGGCTTCGGGCAATTCTGAGGCTTCTGAACTTTCCTCTAAGCCGCGTACATAGTCAGCGATATCTTCATCAGTGGCTGTGAGTTCATCTGCACCAGTCTGCCAAGCGCGAGCATTTTCAACGAGTTCGTCTAGTGCAATTGTCGTGTCTAGTATTTCTTCAACGCCGCGCAGCAGTGCTAAGGATGCTTTCGGACACGGATCGCTAGCAACGTAATGAGGAATAGCGGCCCACAAAGAAACTGTTTCAAATCCAAATCCCTCGAGGGCGTCTTGGAGAACGCCCATAATACTGACTGGACCCTCGTAGCTTGATGATTCGTAGCCGGTACTTTCCTGTATTCGTGGATCGGTCGCGTGGCCATGAACATGTATCGGACGTGAGTGCAAAACTTCAGCGAGCATTCCACCTAGTGTGATTAGCAGACCAGGTGTTCCAGGATTGATAACAGTAAGTAATTCAGCGCAATACTGTTGCCACTTTAGATTAGGTTCGTCGCCAATAATTATGTAAACGTTGGTATTAGGCATAGTTGGGGTAACCACATGATGTACAAAAGTTTGCGGCCACAAAATTTCGCGTTGTCCATTTTCGGCAACAAACACTTCGGGCCGATTATCGGTGTAGCTGTAGTACTCGTCTCGAGAGATTTCTGTTACCGAGACGACATCCCAAACTTCAAGTAAGTATTCCAAAGCATCCGTGGAAGCTTCCGCAGCATTGCTCCAGCCTTTGAAAGCCGCAATAACTAATGTCGCAGGATCTTTATCCAGGGGACCTTCGGTCACTGTTACTCCTCGCGGGTTTGTCTGACTGTTTTAGTTTAACGCCTACACCGCTGGCTCGGGCTATGGATTGCTGACAGAATGGGGAGCAGTTCAACGTTAACTAGGTGGGGTATGTCAGAGCAAAGAGCGGCTTTCAAAGTGGGCGATCGAGTCCAATTGACAGACGTTAAGGGTCGTATGCACACCATTACTCTTGAAACAGATCGCGAGTTTCACACTAATCACGGTGCAATTTCGCACAACGACTTGGTGGGTCAGCCAGAAGGAATCACAGTTACTTCTACCGGCAACTATGTTTACCTAGCCCTGAAGCCACTTCTGACTGATTTCGTGCTCTCTATGCCGCGTGGCGCTGCCGTTATCTACCCAAAGGATGCTGCCGCGATTGTCGGATTTGCCGACATTTATCCTGGCGCTGTAGTGGTGGAAGCTGGAGTTGGTAGTGGCGCGTTAAGTTGCTCATTACTGCGGGCAATTGGCACGAATGGGCATCTGTACAGCTACGAACGCCGGGAAGATTTCGCAAAGATTGCCCAAAAGAATGTGACTACTTTCTTTGGCGAGCGGCCGGAAAACTGGACGGTAACTCTTGGGTCAGTTCAAGAGGAAACTGCGACACTTGCTGTTGGTTCGGTGGACAGAGCAGTTCTGGACATGCTTGCCCCTTGGGAATGTGTGGAAGCGATGACCCGGGTAATTCGACCCGGTGGAGTACTGATGATCTATGTCGCAACCACCACCCAAATGGCCAAAGTAATTGAAGAGATTCGTCTCACTAAAAACTGGACTGATCCGCAAGGGCAAGAACTTATTCAACGCACCTGGCATGTCGAGGGTTTGGCTGTTCGGCCGAGTCACAAAATGCAAGGACACACAGGCTTCTTAGTTCAGGCTCGGCGATTAGCCGATGGGACTGTGCTGCCAGCTCGTCGAATTCGCCCCGCTAAAGGCATGGATGCGCAAGAATTATCTAGTACTGCCGAATCTGAATCAGGTGAATAATGAGCGCGACGTCTGAGGATCTCTCTGATCTGCGAAAGCGCTTTGATGACCTGTCGGCACACAACGACTTACTCACAAAGACTCTGCGCGAGGCCCGCGATCAAGTTTTGGAGCTGCATCACGAAATCGAGAAGTTGGGGTTACCGCCAAATAGTTATGCACTGTTCGTCTCAGCGGCTGAAAATGGGCTTATAAACATCGTTTTTAACGGCCGACAAATGCGAGTAGCAGTTAGCCCCGAAGTAGACGCCAGTGCGCTTAAGCGGGGACAAGAGTTGTTACTCAATGAGTCAATGAACGTCATCGAAGTTGGCGGCACTACCAATAGCGGGCAACTCGTCACTTTCGTAGAAGTGGTCGAAGATGGTGAACGCATCCTGGTGCGTGGGCAAGCAGATGAAGTTCATGTCGTCCTGTGCGCTCATCCGATAGATGTTGCGTCCCTACGTAGCGGGGATAGTTTGCTTTGTGATTTGCGCGCAGGCTTTGCTTTTGAACGAATTGCTAAATCAGAGATTGACGATTTGTTGCTAGAAGAAGTTCCAGATGTGAGTTATGAAGATATTGGCGGATTACAAGAGCAAATTGAGAGCATTATTGATGCGGTTGAACTGCCATTCTTGCAAGCAAAAATGTTCGCTGACTATTCACTAAAAGCACCAAAGGGTATTTTGCTCTATGGTCCACCGGGATGCGGTAAGACGCTGATAGCCAAGGCCGTTGCGAACTCTATTGCGAAGAAAACGCAGGCAGCAACTGGCAATGGCAGTGGGCGCAGCTACTTCATCAACATCAAGGGCCCAGAACTTCTCAACAAGTACGTTGGCGAAACTGAGCGACAGATTCGCATTATTTTCCAAAGAGCTCGCGAGAAGGCTGAAGAGGGAACTCCGGTCATTGTGTTCTTCGACGAGATGGATGCACTGTTTAGAACTCGTGGTACTGGCGTTTCAAGTGATGTGGAGACAACGATTGTTCCGCAGTTACTTAGCGAGATAGATGGTGTTGAAGGTCTTGACCATGTGATTGTGATCGGCGCTTCAAACCGTGAAGACATGATTGACCCGGCAATTCTGCGTCCGGGTCGTTTGGACGTAAAGATCAAAGTAGACCGACCTAATAAAACGGCCAGCGCACAAATTTTTGCAAAGTATCTAACAGTAGATGTGCCGATTCACGATGACGAAGTACGCAAGTATGGCTCGCTAGAAAATGCTGTCAAAGAAATGATTGAGAGTATTACCACCCGTATGTACCAAAACTCAACGGATAATGAATTTTTGGAAGTTACTTATACGAATGGTGAGAAAGAAATCCTCTACTTCCATGATTTCAATTCAGGCGCGATGATTGAAAACATCGTTTCTCGCGCGAAGAAGTATGCAATCAAAAACGAGTTGGCAACAGGTGTGCGGGGCGTTTCAACATCGCACCTAATCAGCGCGGCTTACGACGAGTTGCTGGAGAACGAAGATTTACCGAACACTACTAACCCGGACGACTGGGCCAAGATCTCCGGACGAAAAGGTCAACCAATCGTGTACATGCGCACACTTGTACATACAAAAGATGGTTCGCCAGCCAGCCACAGCATTGCGCCCACTAGTTAGTTGCCTAACCGACAATGACTGTTCATCGGATTATGGGGATAGAGACCGAATACGGAATCTCATCACCTAATAACCTCGGAATAAATCCAACCATTTTGTGCGCAGCGGTCGTGAACGCTTACTCCGATTTTCTTTTTCCTGGTCGATCAAAGCCGATGCGCTGGGACTATTACGTGGAATCGCCGTTTAACGATGTACGGGGTTACGAAGTAGAACGCGAGCTAGCTGATCCAGAGTCTTGGACCGACATTGATATCGGCATGCCCAATTTAATGCTGCCAAATGGTGCTCGGTTTTATGTAGATCACGCTCATCCAGAATATTCTGGTCCTGAAGTTACTAATCCCCGAGATGCGGCGTTGTGGGACATGGCAGGCGATCGCATACTCGACGTTGCGGCTGGAATGGCCAGCGAACTAACAGGTAATTTGATCACGATTTATAAGAACAACACTGATGGCAAAGGTGCTAGCTACGGCACCCATGAAAATTATCAAGTTGCCCGCGATGTCCCTTTCGATAATTTTGTTAAGCACCTAACGCCGTTTTTTGTGAGCCGAAACATTTGGGCCGGCTCAGGACGAGTTGGTTTGGGGCAGGAGAGTCGAACATCTGGTTTCCAGATTTCGCAGCGCGCTGATTTCTTTGAAGCACGAGTGGGTCTGGAAACCACTGTGAATCGACCAATTATTAACACGCGTGACGAACCACACGCCGATCCCAACAAGTTCCGACGCCTACATGTAATTGTTGGCGATGCCAATATGTCGCCAGCCATGACGTTTCTAAAAATGGGAGCAACCGCTTTGGTGCTATCAATGATTGAAGATTCGGCACTTGATTTGGCGATTGACTTAACCGACCCGGTACTGGAAATGCAGTCTGTTAGTCGCGACTACGAATTCGCCCACGAGTTGCAGCTAACTGATGGAACTTCACTGCGCGCAATCCAAATTCAGCGAATGTATTTGACCGCGGCGCAAAACTACATGGCCAATAAACCTCATGACGCGATGACGCAAGAGGTGCTGAATCTTTGGCGTGAAGTACTCGACGCCCTCGAGTCGGATAATGAGTCACTCGTTGGGACCGTCGACTGGGTTACTAAGAAATCGGTACTTGATTCTTATCGACTGCGCGATGATTTGGGTTGGCAAGATAGCAAACTTAAAGCAATCGACCTTCAGTACTCAGATATCAGAGCCGATAAGGGATTAGCGTATTTGATGCAACGCAATTCCATGACGACTGAGCTATTTACCGACCTAGAAGTAGAACGCGCAATGATCAACCCACCAGAGGACACTCGTGCTTATGTGCGTGGGAAATCGGTTCAGAGTTATGGCCAGAGTGTGGTTGGGGCTTCTTGGGAGTCGCTCATCTTCCAGATATCACCTGATGAGCCATTGAAGCGAATCGGCTTGCCCGATGCCCGTGGCTATAGTGCGACTGAAACCGCGCACCTGTTTGCCAAGCAGGACGAACTGATCGAATTTGTCAGCAACTTAGAACAGCTAATCAACGAACAGCATTAGTGTTAAGTGAGATCTAGGAGAAATCGTGACCGAACAGAATTTTGAAGCAGCTAAGTCCGCGCCGACAAGCGCAGACGATGACGAGAATGCCGCGACAACTAAGGCGTCAAAACAGGTAATAGTGCCGGACATCTCTGGAATACTCGATCAAATCGATGCGGTACTAGAGAAGAACTCTGAGGAATTTGTCAGCGGCTTTGTGCAAAAGGGTGGCCAGTAGTTTTGTCATTGGCATTGCCGCGCCGAATTTTCGGGGTTGAGACTGAATACGGCATAACTTGTTCGATGGAGAATCACCGTCGACTGACTCCCGATGAGTTAGCTCGCTACTTGTTTAGCGACATCGTGGATGAGTACCGAAGTAATAACGTATTTTTGCCAAATGGTGGCCGGCTTTATTTGGATGTCGGCAGCCATCCCGAGTACGCAACAGCCGAGTGCGACCAGCTTAGTGATGTGCTTGCTCAAGAAAAAGCTGGCGACGAGATCGTTTCGCAGATGGCACGGGCTGCAGAAGCCAAGTTAGCTAGTGAAGGCATAGATGGTCGAGTGTTTGTTTTCAAGAACAACACCGACTCATCAGGAAACTCTTATGGCTGTCACGAAAACTATCTGATCAATCGCAAACTCGACTACTTGCAACATCTGGATGGACTTTTACCTTTCCTAGTGACTAGGCAACTGTTCTGTGGAGCCGGGAAGTTATTAAAAACCTCCCATGGAATCGTGTACGTAATGTCGCAACGAGCAGACCACATGTGGGATGCAGTATCAAGTGCTACAACAAGATCCAGACCCATGATTAATACTCGCGATGAACCACACGCAAACTCTGACAAATATCGCCGACTTCATGTGATTAGCGGCGATAGCAACATGTCTGAAACAGCGATGTTGCTCAAAGTTGCCACTATGGATTTAGTTCTTGCAGTAATGGAAGCGGGCGCAATACCCGCAACTTTACGAGTTGATAATCCGATGAAAGCAATCCGCGATGTCGCTCGGGATTTGTCTGGCCAGGCCTTGGTTCAACTGCAGGATGGCAGGACACTCAGCGCGATTGAAACTCAGCGAATCTATTTTGATTTGGTTTGCGCAAACATCGGGCGATTTAGTTGGGAGTTGTCTGACTTGCATAAACAGGCGTTAAGTCTCTGGGGTCAGATTATTGAAGCATTTGAAGATGGCGACTTGTCGGCTTTTGAGTCCGTTTTAGATTGGCGGATAAAGCTGCAGCTTTTGAAAGCTTTCCAGGATGAGCAAGGGTTGGCCTTAGATTCGGCCAAGTTGGCTCAGGTGGAACTTATGTATCACGAACTTTCGGCCGATCGCGGAATCTACAACCTATTGCTTGCGCAGGGAAGAATCGGGTCAGTGATTGCCAAATCAGCGATTGAAACCGCAATCCAAACACCACCGCAAACAACCCGCGCTAAGTTACGGGGCGATTTTTTAACTGCCGCCAAACAAACAAAAACCTCGATAGCCACCGACTGGATGCACCTGAAAGTTAACCTCCCTGTTGAACGTTCGATTAGCTTGCCTGACCCATTTAGTTCCAGTGATGAACACGTTCAGGATCTAATTAGTCAAATGTGAAAGCGCGTGGCTAGTGCGCATGGTAAATAGCCAAGCAATAGGCTGGGAACATGCGTTTACGAATTTCAATTATCGGTTTATTAGTTGCTGGACTGCTGTCTGGCTGTACCAGTGGAGGCAGCGGAAACGCTGCTCCTGATCCAATAACGAGCAATGGTGTGAC
>JBAXKB010000022.1:0-16676 GCA_037137575.1 Actinomycetes bacterium | reverse complement strand
AGCCTGCGATATTACGAGCAGAGTTATCTGCAATCGGTTTGGTTTTGGGACTCTCGCTTGGCGCTGATTGCTTGTAGGTGAATGCGAAAGATCCATTTTCGACATGACCATCGTCGGCCACTGCTCGCCAATTAACTTGCACCGTACCAGGCGTGATTTCTGGCGGCCACGGTATCACTAGCGAAGTGCCATCTAATGCTGCTTTAGGTTTGCTGATTAAGTTCGATGCCTTTTGCTGGACTTGAATGTAGGACCCAGCCAAAATCGGAGCTTCGGAAAAAGTAAGGGTTATTTCACTCGGCTGCACAGTTAAGGTTTGCCCGGCTATGGGACTAGTTGAAAGTAGTTCAGTGTGGGCGAAAGCGCTAGGACTCGAAATTGAAATAATTGCGAAAACTAGGGCAATTTTTGCCAGAAACTTCAACATCCGCATAACCCAAGCGTATCTGGTTGTTTTGCCTGGTGAACCACTAGCGAGCGGGTGACGGGAATCGAACCCGTGCCTCAACCTTGGGAAGGTTACGCGCTGCCATTACGCCACACCCGCAAGGGGCAACACAGGTGCAAAATGTGCCCTGTGCCTTAAGCCTAGTATGACGGACGGGTAATCTAAGGGGGTGCTGTTATCTGACAAAGACATAAAGGCTGAAATCGAATCTGGTCGAGTTGGCATTGAGCCATACGAACCAGCGATGGTGCAGCCATCAAGTATCGACGTGCGACTAGATCGCTTCTTCCGAGTTTTTGAAAACCATCGTTACCCACACATCGACCCTTCTTCTGAGCAGCTCGATCTGACTCGCGAAGTCCATACCATCGGCGACGAGCCATTCGTTTTACATCCAGGTGAATTCGTTTTGGGCAGCACCTATGAAGTTGTCACACTGCCAACAGATGTGGCAGCGCGCCTTGAAGGAAAATCAAGTTTGGGTCGTCTTGGCTTGTTAACACATTCAACCGCTGGATTTATTGATCCTGGCTTTTCAGGTCACGTAACTTTAGAGCTAGCCAATGTGGCTACTTTGCCGATCTTGCTTTACCCTGGCATGAAAATTGGCCAAGTTTGTTTCTTCCGAATGACATCTGAAGCTGAGCATCCATATGGCTCAAGCATCTATGGCTCGAGGTACCAGGGCCAGCGTGGTCCAACGCCAAGTCGTTCGCATGCAAACTTCCATCGCACGGTAATTACTGATTGACGGTTGGGGCGGCTGAAGGCTCTCCTTTTGCACAGGCAAGTTTTACGCACATTTATTAGTTGAGCAGGTTTAGCACTGCCCACTCTGGCGTAGATTTAAGGGTCTGGGGGTATTGTGAATTTACATCGGTTAAGTCGATTAGTTGGTTTTGTCACGCTTGTGGCAATTGTTCTGTTACCAAGTCTGGTTACTTCATCAGTATCTGCGCAGCCGTACTCGCAACAGAAACTGCTACAAATAGCAGAGTCTTTGATCAGCCAAAATGCAACCGAGTGGCAAATTGATGCCAGCCAACTGCAGGTGGCTAAAGTCATTGCAACCGATGATGGGCTCACTACTTTTAGATTCACGCAAGAAATTTCTAATGTTCCAGTATTGAATTCTTTAGTGGCGCTCACCTTGTTATCTGATGGTAAATATTTATCACACAGCAGCAAGGTCAGTTCTGCAAAGGCACTCACTCCGGCACGGATAACTGCTAGCCACGCTGCCCAAATCGCGCTAGATACGTTTAATGCCCAACACAAGTTAACCGGCAACTCTAGTTCTGCAGTGAGCTCTATTTCAGAATTAGCTGACCCTGCACTTATAGATTTTGTTCATGGCGACGCTCAACGCGTATGGCAAGTAAATATTCAAAATCCAAGTCATCCGACACTTGCGAGCAGCGTATTTGTTAGCGACGCCGACTCAAAACCATTAGCGCTTCGACAACTGGCTCGAGCTTTTGACGCATTCCCAATGCCTTATGTCTGTGATTTACAAAAGACCAAACCGACCGCACGTTTCGCCGCTGATATTTCTACTAAGCGAACTGGCAGAATTGTGCGCAAGTACATTGGCAGATCAGCTGATTATCCATTGTGTGAAAATGCTGATCCAGCACGGATTAGAAAAGCTTCTGCCCCATCGGTGAAGGCAATCACGCAGACCGTTAACTATTTCCGCAACAAAATTGGGGTGGATATCGCCGGTGAGCAGTACTTAGGAAACATCGCACCATACGCAAATTTTGGTAAAAAAGTTGATGCGAAGACTTTTTGTAATAAATCGCCAAAGTCACGGTTCTGTGTCGCAACAATTAGTGGGTATACAAATGTCTGCTCCTATTACTCAGAAAATGGAAGCGTAGAATGTCCGCTTGAAAATGCTTTTTGGGTGCCATGGGGCACTTCTGAATGTCGCTCGGGAGCATGTAGTGGAATCTTTTTTGGCGCTGGATTTGATAAAGCCAACGATGTAGTCGCGCATGAATTGGCGCATGGCGTCACTGGATCAGATGCATTTCCAGCCGGCACTTGTGACAACTGCGATGCTGATGCTATTAGTGAAGCGCTATCAGATTTTTTTGGCGAAGCAGTCGATCAATTGAACGTTGCGCCAAAGGAGTTAGCAGACCCTAACTGGCGCATGGGTGAAGACATAAATTTTGGACCGTTTAGAAATATGGCGATGGTCGGAGCAGCGAAATCCTGCAGCTCTTCATACGATTGGGTGCCGGTAAGGCAATTAGATGACTCTTGGGATCCCAAATGCGACTCCCACACTAATTTAGGTCCGGCCGATAGATTCGCTTGGCTGATTTCTAACGGTGGAAACCAAAATGGAATTCATGTTGAAGCAATTGGCACTGCCCCATGGAGCAGCGATCATGTCTACGAACTGTGCAACAGCGCAGGTAGTAACTGCACGGCTACTGTTAACATGACTCGCTTGGCATTCCAAGTCATGGCCAAACTAGCTGGCAATACTACCTATTCTGATTTTGGTGACGCACTAAACCAGGCATGTACAGATTTAACTAACGCCACAAAAAATCCGTTCCCAACTTCTTACTGCGATTCGGTTCGAAATGCTTTGGGAGCAACGGGTATCTCACCACTTAGGATTTCCTATGTGACGCGGGTGTCTGCCTTTACTGGCACCCCCAGTGCTATCTCAGCTCAGTTTGGAACAGCAGATTCTGTTGCTGGGTCGGGTGTGCCGATGAGAATTCAATTTCGCGCAACTGGCGCAAAGTATTGGCAAACCCTGGACATCGAAAACACAGATGACTCAGGACTTGTGAATTTCTCCGTTACTTTTCCAGGCAGTGGCATTTATCGAGTCGCAACAATACCGAGTTCCGATGTCGGCACATACGTCAGCGCCTCCTACGCAATTAACTAATTAAAGTTGGCAACGCGGGATCAAACAAGATGTTGCATTGCCCAGGCATAAATTGCAATGGCCCCAGCAGCAGATGCATTCATCGACCGAGTTGATCCGTGCTGATTAATGCCGAGAATTTCGGTGCAGGCGCTAAGTCCCTCGGCGGACATCCCTGGGCCTTCTTGGCCGAAATACAAAACACATGACTTCGGTAGTTTTGTGCTTTCAAGATTGCCACAGCCTGGGACATTGTCGATGCCGATAATTGGCACATCATTTTCTAATGACCACTGCTTGAACTCGTCAACTGTTGGATGATGAAAAAGGTGAAGATAACGATCTGTGACCATCGCACCACGACGGTTCCAACCTTTTTTGCCCACTATGTGCACACCAGCAACATTGAATGCATTAGCGGTTCGAACAACGGAACCAATATTTAAATCGTGCTGCCAGTTCTCAATTGCAATGTGCAATGGACTACGCGAAGTATCTAAGTCGGCAACAATTGCTTCGACGCTCCAGTAACGGTATTTATCAACCACATTGCGGCGATCACCAAACTCCAAAAGCTCAGCTTCAAATTGTTCGCCCTCGGGCCATGGGTGTGGGTGTGGACCTACCCCAACAACTGGGTAGAACTCGCCTGGGCCAAGATTGCTGCGGTCTACTTCTTCAGTCATAAGTTACAGCGACTAGATGTTAGCCAGCACAGCGCTGATTGCAGCGGTGTGAGCAGGGGTTGAGCCGCAACATGAGCCAAGCGCCTTGATGTCCAAAGCAACCATGTCCGTGGCAAAAACAGCCATGTCAACAGGCGTGCCAGTGTAGATAAAGTCCCCACCTATTAGTTGTGGTAAACCTGCGTTGGATTGCAAAAGTATGTGCACATCGGCAGGTTTGGCTTCAGCCATTTGCTGGGCAACAATGCGCATTTCATCGGTGCCACGACCACAGTTTGCCCCAATGAGGCGAACACCCATCTTTGCTATCTCAGTAACTGCAGTTGCGGGTTTTACACCCATCATGGTGTGCAAATTGGTGTCGAAACTTAACGTAACGACAACTGGCATACCTGGCGCTACTTCGTGAGCAGCATCAACGGCGGCTTGCACTTCGGATAAGTCGCTCATTGTCTCAATCAGAATTGCATCGCAGCCACCAGCAACTAAGCCAGTCATTTGATCTGCGAAAAGTGCTTTAGCTGAATCGTGGGTAAGTGTGCCACCGATTCCTTCCATCAAATCTCCACTTGGACCCACGTCGCCAAATACAAATACATTCTCGTATTTGTCGGCAACAGTGCGAGCTACTTCAGACCCAGCTTTATTCAGTTCAAAAACCCGATCAGCAAGATCATGCATTGCGAGCCTCGGCGCGCTACCACCAAAGGTATTGGTAGTTAAAAATTGTGCCCCGGCCGCGGCATATGAATCCAAGACAGTTGAAACGCGATCTGGGTGATCAACATTCCACAACTCAGGTGCGCCGCCATCAGTTAGTCCAGCATCTTGTAAAGCTGTACCCATAGCGCCATCTCCAACAAGCGTGTTGCCAGCATCTAAATAGTCATAAACATTGTTCATGCGGAGTTTCCTAACTCGTCAACCAAAGCTGACAACTTTTCTTCATTAAAATCATTTTCGATTTCTGCGGTAATGCGCTCGGTAGTTTCGCCGGCACTCGCTTCAGATTCAAGCCACGGTCCCTGTGTCCAAGCTGCCAAGTAGTTTTCCGAAGCGATGTCGTCTAGCCGCATGGCAACTTCATCGATAGCCTCCTGAAACCGTGGGCTAAAGAGGGCTTTCACTGTGCCTTGCTCGTCACGAGCCACAACCATAGATGGGATTTCGCGCCAATAAGTTATTTGATATTGCGTCACTCGTTAACTCTACTTCACCAGCCCCCTTGCGGCACGGTGTTGCTACTCGGGCCAGTATGTTCGGGCTGTCAGTATGGGGGTAGAGATAGTAGGAAAAGTTCATGAGCGAAGTATCACTAAGTAGGCAAGCCCCGTTTTGGCATCGTACGCATTTGGGGGAGCAACGCTGGCCAGTCACGGCGGTTGTACTTGTAGTCATTTTGCTACAAGTAAGTTTGCCTAGTTCCTTGAACATAAAGTTCCCATTGGCCATTTGCGGCATCGAGTTCGTGCTACTCGTATGGGTAACCGCGATGAACCCAAAGCGCATTAGCGAGCATCTGCCAACGCCTCGAACTTTGGGCTTATTATTAGCAGCGCTGATGACGGTATGCAATCTAGTATCGACTGGGCGCTTGGTCACTGCGTTGATGCATGGCGGAGTAACCGATGCCAATAGTTTGGTTTTCTCAGGCGGAGCAATATGGTTTAGCAACGTTGTCGTATTTGCTCTTTGGTATTGGGAATTTGATCGCGGCGGGCCCGGCGCTCGAGCACAAGCACGTCATCAGATTCCTGATTTCATGTTCCCGCAAATGAGTGACCCAGATTTAGCTGCGCCACACTGGGCAACAAAATTCTTTGACTATCTCTACATCTCCTTCACGAATGCGAGTGCATTTAGCCCTACGGACGTTATGCCGTTAACCCGTTGGGCTAAGGCACTTATGCTGGTGCAATCGGTGACCTCTTTGATTGTTGTGGCGTTAGTTATTGCGCGTGGCGTCAACATCTTGCATTAACGACAAAAATCATCAACCGTAAACGTACGAAACATTTTTAGAAAATAGGTATCCAGATGAATCAAGAATTAAAAAGTATTCTTGAGCTAAAACATGTGCGCAAGTTGCTCGCGGCGAGAATCACGTCGAATTTTGGTAATGGTCTAGCACCTATTGCCCTGGCTTTTGGTGTTCTTGATCTACCTGGTGCTACAGCTAAAACGTTATCGCTGGTTATGTTTGCACAAATGTTTCCCTTGGTTGCCTTCATGCTTCTTGGTGGTGTCATCGCAGATAGATATCCGAAGGCATTAATCATTGGTGGATCAGATATTGTCTTGAGTTTGTTTATTCTCTGCAATGGGGTCATGTTTCTAACTGGAACGGTAACAGTCACGAGTTTGGTGATAGTCGGCTTGTTTTCTGGCATCTTGCACGCACTTTGGTGGCCGGCCATGTCGGCGCTTCCAACGGAAATTGTGGAAGAAGAACAGTTGCAATCAATCAATTCAGTTATCGGCATTGCGTCAACTATGACTTACATGTTGGGAACCGTAACTGGTGGAATCATCGTTGCCGCTATCGGTTCAGGCTGGGCAATTGTTGTTGACGCATTTACCTTCTTTGTCGCTGGCGTTTTGGTGTTTCAGCTTCGCACATTCGGAAAACGTAGAGAAGCCCACGAGAAATCGCCAACAGTATTCCAAGATCTGCGCGCCGGCTGGGTGGAATTTAGTAGTCGAAGCTGGGTTGTTGCAGTTGTACTTGGCTACGCAGTAATCGCGATGCTGATGGAAAGTATCTTTACGGTAGTTGGTCCTGCTCATGCTAAAGCGCATCTAGGCGGACCAAAACCTTGGTCGTGGATTTTGGCGTCGATGACCGTTGGCATGTTGGTCGCCGGCGCGGTCACTTTAAAGGTGAAGCCGAAAAGACCGATTTTTGTGGGAATTACTGTCCAAGTTTTTGTCGGAATCTACTGGATCTGTCTTGGCTACACAGAGTTAATTCCGGTTCTGATGATTGCTGCAGTAGGCGCCGGTTTTGCCATGGACTTCTTCATGGTGCTTTGGATGACTGCGCTACAAACCCACATCCCAAAAGAATCACTTTCGAGAGTTTCTTCTTACGATGCATTTGGTTCACTAATTTTGGCACCGTTAGGCATTGTTGTCGCTGGACCGCTAGTGACTAAGTTTGGCACCGAAGCAGTTCTGCATGTTTACACCGTACTTTTCTTTATCGCGTTATTTGCCATGCTTGCTGTGCCTAGTGTGCGAGCGCTTGCGAGTAGTGAACGCTCATCTCGCAGCGGTGATCAGCACACAGAAACCCTTTAAAATAACGGGTAACTTTCCTGGGGATAGGCAAAAAGCAGTTAAATCGCCCGAAATGTGGCAAACCTACGGTTGCGTAGGTTACGCTAGCGTAGGTTACGACACCGTAACCGGCGAACTAGGAGTGCGGATGAATTCTTTAGGGCTACCACCTATCATCCAAGGCGGCATGGGCGCTGCTGTTTCATCATGGACCTTGGCACAGACAGTTGCCAGAGAAGGTCAGTTAGGTGTGGTCTCTGGTACCGCACTTGAAACAATTGTTGCTCGTCGTTTGCAAAACGGCGACGAAGGCGGACACATGCGCGAAGCACTTGCGCATTTTCCATACCCAGAAGTCGCCCAACACATTCTCGACATGTTTTATCTGCCAGACGGCCGGGGCGGCAAACCGTATCGCCCAATGCGCCGCATCAGTATCAAAGCTCACAAAGAACATGACCAACTCGCGGTTGCCGCAAACTTTGTTGAAGTTTGGTTAGCCAAACAGTCCGGCAACGGAAAAGTTGGCATTAACTTCTTAGAGAAACTTCAGACTGCAACTCCAGCTGCGCTTTATGGGGCGATGCTCGCTGGTGTGGATGCAATTTTGATGGGCGCAGGAATCCCACGCGAAATTCCGCAACTAATGACTGACTTCGCACAGGGTAAACCAGGTCACCTTTCAATCGATTCTGATCGCCCATCGGGCATCGATGCCCCAATCTTGGAATTTGATCCAATGGAATCATTTGGCGCAGCGCCAGAGCTTGCTCGCCCCGCGTTCCTAGCGATTGTCACCGCTGAAGTTTTGGCCAGTTACCTTGCTCGTAATGAAGTAACGCGTCCCGATGGCTTTGTTGTTGAACACTTCAGCGCTGGTGGTCATAACGCCCCACCTCGTCGCATGCAGGATACTGAAACTGGTTACGGTCCGCTTGATGAAGCGAACATAGAAAAAATTCGCGCAGTTGGTTTGCCATTCTGGCTAGCTGGCGGCCGGGCAACTCCAGAGTCTGTTGCAGATGCCATCAGCCTTGGCGCTGAAGGTGTACAGGTTGGAACTTTATTTGCGTTGTCACGTGAATCAGGTTTGTTGCCGATTTACCGTGAGCAGATGTTGCAGGCTGCGCGCGATGGCAAACTCAAAGTGCGTACTGATCATCGTGCATCACCAACAGGTTTTCCATTCAAAGTTGTTGAACTTCCTGGTACTGCAGGCGAAGAAGGTGTTTACAAAGCACGTCCACGTTTGTGCGATCTAGGTTACTTGCGTTCAAGTCACATCAATGATGCGAGCAAAGTTACCTACCGTTGTTCAGCTGAACCAAATGAGCCATTCCTGAAAAAAGGTGGCGAGCAGGAAGAACTTGCAGAGCGTATTTGCTTGTGTAACGGTTTGACGGCTGCGGTTGGTCTTGGACAAGAGCGCGCAGATGGCTACAAGGAAGCACCGTTGCTCACCTTGGGGTCAAATACTGGCGATGTTGACGCAATGTTGAAAGATTTTCCAGATGGCTGGAGTGCGGTTGATGTTGTTAACCGTTTGCTCGCTGGTGTGGCGATGGCTGCTAACTAGTCAGTAACAGGGCGACGACGATTGGAAATAACGTCTTTGGCCGTGTGTGGAACGTAGCGATCGAAGGAAGCTTGGATTTCTGCCTCGGCCTCTTCGCGGCCTGCCCATGTAGCACCTTCAACTGATTTGCCCGGCTCTAACTCTTTATAAATTTCAAAGAAGTGTTGAATTTCCTGGCGTTCGTAAACAGGAATGTCTTCCAGATCTTGCAGATGATTTTTGCGCACATCGTTTGCTGGTACACAAATAATTTTATCGTCACCACCAGCTTCATCGCTCATGCGGAACATGCCAATAGCTCGGCAACGGATAAGCACACCAGGGAATGTTGGTTCTTCAATCATCACCATTGCGTCAAGCGGATCACTATCGAGACCAAGAGTGTTTTCGATGAACCCGTAATCACGCGGGTAGCGGGTTGCTGTGAAAAGCATGCGGTCTAGACGTAGCCGACCAGTTTCATGATCAACTTCGTATTTGTTTCGGCTTCCGCCAGGGATCTCAATTAGAACATCGAATTCCATGTAACTTACCTACCAACTGTGTGCCAATGGTTTGGCTTTCGTACTCTTATTCTAGAGTGCATTAAGTAGGACTAACACTTTCTGAGAATAAAGGATGACATCGCTTCATGATTAATCTCGAGTTGCGCCAAGCACTCAAAGAAAATCTGGCAGATCTAAGCGCTGGGGACACTGTGATGGTTGCCTGCAGTGGCGGCGCCGACAGTTTGGCACTCGTGCGGGCTGCCGTTCATGTGGGCGGCGAACTTTCGTTGCAGATTGGCGCAATTGTGATCGACCACCAGTTGCAGTCGGGTTCTTCACTTGTTGCATCAGGGGCGGCAGCGACTGCTGAAGATTTGGGTG
Source organism: Actinomycetes bacterium (assembly GCA_037137575.1). Lineage (GTDB taxonomy): Bacteria > Actinomycetota > Actinomycetes > S36-B12 > UBA5976 > UBA5976. The sequence goes on along the minus strand of JBAXKB010000022.1, from coordinate 6,919 downwards.
CTGATCCAGTTGAGCTAATTGCCGTAGATGTTCTGCTTGGCCCGGGCAGCGGCGGGCTAGAAGCTGCAGCTCGCGATGCTCGTCGAACAGCTTTTCAAAAATACACCGAACAAAATAATGTGAAAGCCATCCTTCTTGGGCACACCCGCGAAGATCAAGCAGAAACTGTCTTGCTAGGGCTAGCTCGAGGGTCAGGCGCTCGCTCACTTTCTGGCATGCGACGTATCGATGGCTTGTACCGTCGCCCATTTTTACGAGTGGCAAGACAGGTAGTTAGAAGTACCGTCGAAGATTTATATGTGCATGAAGATCCGCATAACTCAGATCTCTCCTTTGCCCGGGTCCGGGTTCGAGATTCTGTTTTGCCCTTGATGGAAACCGATTTGGGCCCAGGTGTTTCGGCGGCGCTTGCTCGTACAGCCGACATGTTGCGCGACGACGCAGACGCACTTGATCAGATTGCTGCGTCGCACGGACTTATTGATGATGTTGAAATTCTTTCGAAATTGCCTCGGGCTATGCGCACTCGAATTATCCGCCGGCTAGCTCAAGTTGCCGGCTGCAATATGAATGACTTGACCCGTGAACATGTCTTGAATGTTGACTCATTAATTGTTCATTGGCGCGGTCAGGGTCCGCTGAACCTACCCGGGTCAATCAATGCCGAACGCACACATGGCAAACTAAGGTTCTACCACGCTACGCAGGCTTAGGAGCAATTGGTGAATTCACAAGATTTGGGTAACGACATAACATCTGTCGTAGTTACTAACGAACAGATTGTTACTCGAGTCGCAGAGATTGCCGCCGAACTCGATCATGACTATGCCGAAACGGATCAGCCACTGCTTCTCGTTGGAGTGCTTAAGGGTGCTGTAATGGCAATGGCAGACATGGCTCGTGCCCTGAGTATTCCAGTGAACATGGATTTCATGGCAGTGTCCTCCTACGGCTCTGGTACAAAATCAAGTGGCGTGGTGCGAATCATTAAAGATTTAGACATCGATTTAATTGGCCGCGATGTTTTGATTATCGAAGATATTTTGGATACCGGGCTAACACTGTCGTGGCTAATTAAAAACTTACGCTCACGTGGGCCTAAGTCGGTAGAAGTTATGACTATGTTCCGTAAACCTGACGCAGTAAAAGTTCAGGTTGATGCCAAGTACATTGGCTTTGATATTCCAAGTGACTTTGTAGTGGGCTATGGGCTTGATTACAACGAGCAATATCGAAACTTACGCGATGTGGCGGTATTAGCGCCGCATGTTTATAGCCGTTAAGTGCTGAAGTTACTTATTTAGATTTAGGTACCAATTTGCAAATTGGCTAGCCACATAATTGTGGCCAGTTAAGTTTGGGTGAAGTCCGTCGATACTGTATTCCGACTTTTGTCGAGAGATCCAAGTGTCGGCAGGAGTTACAAATTCAATTCCGGTGCTCGCGGCTGAATCTGCAATCAAATTGCTTATCTGCTTTAAGCAAGGATTCACTGCAGGGCTTATGATCGGCGTGGCAATTATTTGAGCGCCGGGAAACACAGATTTTGTATAGGCAAGTGTGCTTTGGATTTGTGTTTGTAGTTTCATTCGGCTTTGTTTGTGACTAGCGGAATAACAGTCGTTTGAGCCGCCCGAAATAATCACTATGTCAGGCATGAATGAAGCTCCACACCAAGCTTGAGTTGCGAAGTTTCTAGTGACTGTGCAGTTTGTACCATTCTTTGCGGGCTGTATGTATCCACTGCCAGATGATGCCAAGTTTGAATACTGCCATCCGAGTATTGCGGCTGCCTTTCGCGCCCAACTTTTTCCAGAAACACCAACACCTAAAGTTATTGATGCTCCGAGAAAGATTGCCCTAGTGTCTCCATATACAGCTGAAGCCGGTCCGTAACCGTCAGCGTTTACACCACGCAGTGAAACGTGGGCGCGAGTGCTAAGTGGAACTGGATTAACGGTTACAACATCTCCCTTTGCCCGACCATCGAACCAAGTGGTGCCAGCATCGAGAGAGTATTGATATGTTTTGGCGCCTAGTGCTCTGCCATTTGTGAAGTCGATTCTTAAGAAATTGGCCCCGCGAGTCACGAGAGAAATTTTAGGCGCGGTTGAAGGTGGCGTACCAGTAGCAGCAGCGCTTGTAGCTGCCAATAATGAACCCGCAAATACTGTTACTAGGGCTTTGATCAACCGACCATTTCGTGGCCAAATAACTTTCGAGTGCACTCTTGCAGGTTACCTTATAGGAGACAAAGTTATAAAAATACATTGAGATTTTGTAATTCAGACGACTTACCGCTGCATCTGTCATTTAGGAAATAAGTACAGACTCAAGCGCCTAGCTTTAGATAGCTAGTTATGCGCATCATGTGGCGAGCAGAATATGCCCACCAATAAGTAGTAAGTTCAACAATTCGAGAACCGACAAGCACTTTTCCACTAATCTGGTCAGATAATTCCTGTTGTAAAGGACTGCAATGAGCGCATCCCATCCAGATCTACCGACTGAAATCTCTCAGGCCGCGTTATCAGTTATCGCTGATGCTGGCGCCGAAGTTGGCCAATTCCGAATTGCGGGGCATCAAAACCGCATGGTGAACACTCGAGATGGCTCTGTCGAAAACGTGGCCTCTGATTCAAACACTGCACTTAGTGTGCGCGTTGTACACAACGGAGCTTGGGGCTTTGCTGCGTCAACTGATTTAACCGAAGCAGCAGCAAGAGACGCCGCAGTGCGCGCCCTTGAGATGGCGCGAATTAGTGCTCAGGTTTCAAACGAGCCAGTTGAACTTATTGATGAGCCAAGCCATGGAACCGTTAACTGGCGATTGCCAATTGGCGAAGATGCAATGGCAAAAGATGATTCCGAAATTATTGAACTTTTGCAAGAGTGGAATGCTCGGGTAGCCAAAGCGCAAATTGTTAACCATGTTGATGCTGGCGTATCAATCGGACGCGACACAACATTCTTTGCTGACCTCAACGGAAACCACATCACGCAGTCACGTGATCGCATCAGCGCAAATCTCACCGCAATTCACACTTCCGCCGATGGTTTTGAAGACATGCGCACATGCGCGCCTCCTGCAGGCCGAGGTTGGGAATACCTAACTGGCACAGGATGGGATTGGGATAGCGAACTTGAGCAGTTACCAGAGCTACTCGCGCAAAAAGCATCCGCACCTTCAGTTGAAGCAGGGCTTTGGGATTTAGTAATTGATCCAACAAACCTTTGGCTAACAATTCATGAATCTATTGGGCATGCGACTGAACTTGATCGCGCATTAGGTTTCGAAGCAAACTACGCTGGCACTTCGTTTGCAACTATAGATAAACTCGGCAACTTTAAATACGGAAGTCCGATAATGCATGTTACGGGCGATCGAACTGCAGACCATGGATTATCTACAGTTGCATTTGATGATGAAGGCGTATCAGCACAGCAATGGGATCTAATTAAAGATGGAATTCTGGTGGGCTATCAAACAGATCGCGCAACCGCTTCGCGCGTTGGACTCACGCGGTCTAATGGTTGTGCTTTTGCGGACAGTGCGCAGCATGTGCCAATTCAGCGGATGCCGAATGTTTCATTGCAACCGGGTAAAGAAGACATCACTACAGCAGATTTAATTGCAGGCGTTGAACGCGGAATTTACATTGTCGGCGATAAGTCGTGGTCGATTGATATGCAGCGTTATAACTTCCAATTCACTGGTCAGCGATTTTTCGAAATCCGAAATGGCGAAATAGTTGGGCAACTGCGCGATGTGGTTTATCAATCAAAGACACCAGATTTCTGGGGATCTATGGCTCGCATTGGCGGACCTTCCACTTACTTGCTCGGTGGGGCACTTAACTGCGGTAAGGGGCAGCCTGGACAAACTGCGCCAGTAAGTCATGGTTGCCCATCAGCGTTATTCACCAACATCAATGTGCTTAATGGCCGCAAGGAGGCATCAGCATGAGCGAATTAACCATGCCGCAGGCAGTCGAACTCGGACTTGAATTGCTTGGCAAAGACGGTGGCGTTGTAGTTGGCGAAGCTAGCGAGAGCGCAAACTTGCGCTGGGCAAACTCGCAGCTAACAACAAACGGCAACACCAATGAGAACTCGCTAAACATTGTGGCGTTCGTACCAGTCGACGGTGGAATTGGCGCTGGCATAGCAAGTGGCCAAGTTCGAAATCGCGATGATGTGGCAAAACTTGTTGAAGTAGCACGAGCCAGTGGTGTTGCAAGTGGCGCCTCTGTTGATGCTGCTGAACTTTTTGCTGGAGCAATTTCTGCAGATTTCAACGATGCCCCAGCTTCGGCAGATCTTTCTGGCATTAGCCACATCGCTTCTGGGCTTGGTGAAGTTATGCGAGACAAATCAGCGCAGTTCTTTGGTTACGCTGAACACGCGCAAGACACACTTTATGTTGGTACCTCAGCTGGAACTCGACTTCGATTCCCACAAGCTACTAGTCGTTTTGAACTTTGTGCTAAGTCGCCCGAACGTGATCGCTCGGCTTGGTCGGGTCAAGGCGGAACAACTTTGCTCAGCACAAATGTGCACGAGCATGCGAACGATGTTTTGCGTGGTTTGGAATATCAGAAAACGAAAATCGATATCGAGCCTGGTCGCCATAAAGTAACGCTTTCAGCTAGCGCCGTTGCTGACCTCATGATTTATTTAATGTGGACAGCTTCAGCGCGTGATGCCGCGCAAGGCCGCAGCGTTTTCAGCGCAGCCAATGGCACAACTCGAATTGGCGAGCAGCTAACTTCGCGCAATTTCAACCTGATTTCAGACCCGAAACTTTCGGGACTTGAAACACTAGATCGCGTTGTGAACCTCGGGGCTTCATCAATGTCGAGTCCTTTTGATACTGGCTTACCGATTTCCGCAACTAGCATCATTTCAGGTGGAGTGCTTAGCGCATTAGCAAGTAGTCGCCATGCTGCGTCTGAAGCTGGGCTGCCATTCACGCCACTTGCTGACAACATTCATGTTTACGACGCGGCTGGACATGGTTCGCTGACTGAAACCGCTGCTCGAATGGGCGAAGGCCTGCTAATCACTTGTCTTTGGTACATCCGCGAAGTAGATCCGCAGTCGTTGTTGTTAACTGGACTTACGCGCGATGGTGTTTACGTTGTGCGCGATGGTGAAATTATTGGCGCGACAAGCAACTTCCGTTTCAATGACTCACCTGTTTCACTTCTGAACCGAATTACCGATGCTGGCGAATCACTCGATTGCTTGCCACGTGAATGGGCAGATTGGTTTAGTCGCTCACGCGTTGCTCCACTGACAATCGATGGATTTAATCTTTCGACAAAGTCGGACGCAATTTAACTTCTGAGTTCATTAAGGGAATCTAGTACACACAACGAGAGTTGGGAACATGCATCAGCTGCGCTTAGCTTCTATTTCTGATGCGCCGGGTGTAGCTGAACTTTTTCTAGCAGCGCGTGCATATTCGATTGGAACTATCCCGCCGGTTATTGGGAATTACGATCGCGCTTTGCCATGGATGGAATCACGAATTCAAAAAGGTGACCCATGTTGGGTTACCGAGGATGCCAGCGGACTATCTGCACTCATGTTGTTGGAACCAGGTTGGATAGATCAGCTCTACGTGCGCCCAGATGTAATCGGGCAAGGCATAGGAACTCTCCTGTTAGCTAAAGCCAAAGCAACCATGCCATCAGGTTTGCAGCTGTGGACATTCCAAAGCAATGTGCGTGCACAAAAATTTTACGAACAGCGTGGGTTTGTGGCCGTGGAGTGGACCGATGGCTCAACTAACGAAGAACGCGAGCCAGATGTTAGGTATGTCTGGAGTGGTGACGAAAATTAGTTCCCGCTATTTGTAACAGATCTGTACCAGCTGACAAAATTCGCAGCAATTACTGCATGGCCAGCTTTGTTTGGATGGACTGTCGTACCCTGCCATTCTGGATGGCCCGGAATCCACTGTTCAGCCCCCGTAACATATTTTGCTCCGATGCTTTGAGCTGAGGCAGCAATCCAGGCATTGATCGTGGTTAGGCATGTTTCGGTTGAAGTTGAAATTACCGGTGTTGCAATAATTTCGGCTGAGCCGAAAGTTTCGTGTAGCTTTTCGAAAACTTTTTGTATGCGCGCTTGCAACTTCGCTGGAGCTTTCTGAACAGAAATGCAGTCGTTGAAGCCGCCTGAAATTATTACTACATCAGGTTGATAAGGAGCTGCGCACATAGCTTGCGTAGCAAAATTTATGATCCCAGAACAAGTTGTGCCGTCTTTTTGCGGGGAATAATATCCCGACTTGATCGAACTAACATTTGAGTATTGCCATCCGAGCGCTGATGCTGCTTCTCGCGCCCAACCATGGCCGTTTCCATCCATACCGGCTGTGACCGATGCGCCCAGATAGATAACGCGCTTCGTGCCTGAAACTGATGAGGCCGGACCTGAACCGTATTTATTAGTTCCACGAAGTGAAACTTGCGCGCGAGTGGCCAGTGGCACTGGAGATACGGTGATGGCCGAGCTTTTTACTTTGCCTGCAAACCAAGATTGTCCGCCGTCGATGGAGTACTGATATCCAGTGGCACCAACTGAACTGCCAGTTAGAAAATCAATTTTCACAAAGTTGTTACCGCGGCTAATCAAAGTTACAACTGGCGCTGTGGTCGGCGGCAATTTTGAAACTGCCGAACTTGGCGCGGCCAAACCTAGTGAGCCGATCAGAATGATTACTGCGATGGCAAGTTTCGACCTTTTTGAACTCATGGTAAAAACCTAGACCGAAAGTCCAGAGTGTGCATGGTTTAGGGGGTGGAGGGGGGAACCGTCGTTTTCAGAAGCTCGGCCATGTGAATTCTTAGGTGGGCGGAGGATAGGGGACTCCGTCGCTTGCTAGTTGTTTGTAACAATGTGCGACTTC
>JBAXKB010000021.1:0-18472 GCA_037137575.1 Actinomycetes bacterium | reverse complement strand
TCGTGGCTTACGATCCATACGTAACTGAGTCACCAGCAGGTGGACCAGAAATCAAACTAGTTTCACTTGATGAACTTCTTGCAGTTTCAGATTTCATCACAATCCATATTCCAAAGACTCCAGAAACTGTGGGCCTTATTGGCGCTGAAGCATTGACCAAGGTCAAGCCAACCGTTCGTATCATCAACGCTGCTCGCGGCGGCGTACTTGATGAAGCAGCGCTTTACGATGCAATCGTTGAAGGTCGTGTTGGTGGCGCGGGACTTGATGTTTACGCAACCGAGCCATGCACCGATTCACCACTATTCGGCCTAGAGCAAGTGACTGCCACCCCACACCTTGGTGCTTCAACTGAAGAAGCTCAGGAAAAAGCGGGCGTTGCAGTTGCTGAATCAGTTGTGGCTTTGTTCAGTGGTACTGATGTGCCAGGTGCGGTAAACGCAGACAAGATCACAATCACTCTTTAATCTAGAACTTAAAAAATGCCCAGCCAATTTGGCTGGGCATTTTTTTGTGACTAAAAATAGCTCAATTAAACATGAGCTGCGGGAATAACACCCATGCGGCCAGCCTGGAAATCCTCAACGGCCGCAACGATTTCGGCGTGGGTGTTCATCACAAACGGACCGTAGTGCGCAACTGGCTCACCAATTGGCTTGCCGCCAAGTACCAGCACATCAAGTTTCTTGGCTGCGCCTAATTGTGCGCCGTCTGCCTGTAAAACGACAGTGTCGCCAGCACCAAAAATAGCCAACGTTGATTCAGCAAGTGGCGCCTGTTCCATGCCCACAGTGCCACTGCCGTTTAGTGAATAAACCATCGCATTAAATTCTGGATTCCACGGCAACTCAACTTTGGCACCAGGTTCTAATGTGATGTGCGCGTAAGTAATTGGGGTGAACGTACTACCCGGGCCCTCGTGTCCAGCAAGTTCGCCAGCAATCAAGCGAATAACTGCGCCACCATCGGTGCTGGTAAGCAGTTTCACGCTCTGCGCTTCGATGCCCTGATATTTAGGATCCGACATTTTGTGTTTGGCTGGTAGATTTACCCAAAGCTGGACGCCGTGCATCATGCCGCCATGTCGTAACAAATACTCACTTGGCTGTTCAATGTGCAGAATGCCTGAGCCAGCCGTCATCCATTGTGTAGAACCGTCGGTAATCATTCCGCCGCCGCCAGAGGTGTCTTGGTGATGCAACTGACCGTCCATCATGTAGGTAACAGTTTCAAAACCTCGATGTGGATGCCAGGGTGTACCTTTAGCTTCTTCTGGCTCTAATTCAAAGCCACCCATTTGATCTAAAAGTAGAAACGGGTCGACTTCACTCATGCTTATCCCGCCCGGAAATGGCCGGCGCACCATGAAGCCTTCGCCCTCGAAGGTGGTCTGGGCTTTAACAAGTTTGGTAACGGGGCGAGCAACCGCGAACGGGTTATCGGATGTGATTCTTGGCAAAGCCAGAATGTTCTCTGGTTGGATGGCTGGCATCTTGACTCCCTTGGTTACTTTAAGTTTAGTTCAACTTTCAACTATCGCATATTGTCTACAACCGGCTACACATCGGGCGCATTACTTGGTTGAACGATATAGTGAAAAGCGTTATGACTATTGTGCTTTTGCCGCCTTCGGAATCAAAGATTTCGCCTGTTTCTGGTCCAAAGCTAAATTTGGAAACCCTCGCATTCCCTGAACTTGTGCAAAAGCGAGACCAGGTGATCACGGATTTAGTGAAATTGAGTTCGGGCAAGCAGTCAAAGGCATTAGCAACTCTTGGTATCAGCAAGCAACAAGAGTTCGAATTGATTCGAAATCAAAACCTTCTAGCCGCCCCAACAGCGCCAGCTTGGCAAATTTATAGTGGAGTGCTCTTTGAAGCACTTGATGCAAAATCTTTAACAGCACCACAACTTAAGAAACTATGCAAACTAACTTATGTGCAGTCCGCTTTGTTTGGCTTGGTTTCATTTGGCGATCTTATTCCGGCATACCGTCTTTCGGGTGATTCCGTGTTACCAAAAATAGGTTCGTTGCCTAAGTTTTGGGGATCAGTTTGTACTGAACTTTTAGCGCAAGAAAGTGAACTTATAATCGATTTGCGCTCTGGTACCTATACAAAGCTCGGTCCGATGCCAGTAGGGCAAACTTCAGTAGTTCCAAAAATATTGCAGCGAATGAAATCTGGTCCGCCAAAAATCGTTTCCCACCATAACAAGGCCACTAAAGGACGAATCCTTCGAGAGATCGTGAAATGTAAATCTAAACTTAAATCTATTGATGACTTAGCAAAAGTCATCTCTGCACTTGGCGCAGATGTCGAGATTAAAGTTCCGACAAGAAGTAGTGACCCAATTGTTCTTGAAGTGGTCGTCGATGTACTTTAAGCAAAATGTAATTAGACGCTAGGCAGCGAATCTAAGTTCGCTTAGTTCAGAAGGTTTAGTTCCGGTGAAACTGTTTCCCGGGTATTTAGGCTTCCAGATTTCGTAAATCGCGGTTCACTGCCGAAACTACCGCCTTAAGTGATGCGGTCACGATAGAGGAGTCGATCCCTACCCCCCAAAGCGTGCGACCAGCAACGGAACATTCCAAATAGGCCGCTGCTTGTGCATCGCCACCGGCGCTCATTGCGTGTTCGTGATAGTCAAGCACCTTCACATCAACACCGAGCCCAGAAAGTGCAGCGCAGAAGGCAGCGATTGGACCGTTGCCAGTTCCCTGCGCATCTACGGTTTCTTGGGTAGATGTGGTGTCACTCATGCCAACGCGAACCCGAGTTTCGCCATCAACATCGCTATCAACCGCGACGGTTTTTAGCTTAAAGCGACCCCAAGGCGTGTCTTGACTTGGCAAATACTCGTCCAAGAAAACATCCCACATTGCTTGTGGTGAAACTTCGCCACCTTCTGAGTCTGTAACTTTTTGGATGACCTGACTAAATTCAATCTGAAGTCGACGCGGTAGATCCAAGTTGTGCTCGGTTCGCATGATGTAAGTCACGCCACCTTTGCCCGATTGCGAGTTAACGCGAATCACTGCTTCGTAATTGCGGCCAACATCCTTAGGGTCAATCGGTAAGTATGGAACTGCCCAAGTTGTTTCATCAATTGAAACTCCAGCAGCATCGGCATCTTTTTGCATAACAGCCAGGCCCTTATTGATGGCATCTTGATGTGATCCAGAGAAAGCTGTGTAAACCAAATCTCCACCGTACGGATGACGTTCAGGAACATTAAGTTGATTGCAATATTCAACTGTGCGGCGGATGTCATCGATGTCGCTGAAGTCAATCTGTGGATCAATGCCTTGACTGAACAGGTTCAAGCCCAAGGTAACCAAACAAACATTGCCGGTGCGCTCACCATTTCCAAATAAGCAACCTTCGATCCGATCAGCACCAGCGAGGTAACCAAGTTCAGCTGCTGCCACCGCAGTGCCACGATCGTTATGTGGATGCAGGCTTAGCACGATCGAATCACGGTACTTCAAGTTACGACTCATGTACTCAATGCTGTCTGCATAAACATTTGGAGTGGCCATTTCAACAGTTGCTGGCAGGTTGATAATTACTTTGCGCTCGGGAGTCGGTTGCCATACGTCGTTTACGGCGTTACAAACTTCAATTGCGTAATCAAGCTCAGTACCGGTGAAAGACTCGGGGGAGTATTCGAAGAAAATTTCAGTGTCATCAATTTGCTCAGCATATTTCTGGCACAGACGAGCGCCGTTGACTGCTATGTCCTTAATGCCATCTTTATCTAGTGCGAACACAACTCGGCGCTGCAATGTTGAAGTTGAGTTATAAAGGTGAACGACCGCTTGCTTAGCGCCATTGATGGATTCAAAAGTTCGTTCAATTAAATGTTCGCGTGCTTGGGTAAGTACCTGAATCACGACATCGTCAGGAATTAGGTTTTCTTCAATCAACATGCGGACAAAGTCGAAGTCCAATTGACTGGCAGATGGGAAGCCAACTTCAATTTCTTTGTAACCCATTTTGACTAACAGTTCGAACATGCGCCGCTTGCGATCTGGCGTCATTGGGTCGATTAGTGCCTGATTACCATCTCGCAAATCAACAGCGCACCAGCGAGGTGCTTGCTTGATTGCAGTGTTTGGCCAAGTGCGATCGGTCAGATTGATTGGAGTGAACGGGGTGTAACGCTGAAAGGGCATCCCAGAAGGTTGCTGTGGGTTTCGCTCGTCATGTGTGCTCATGTTCGGTTCTCCAGATGAATGTAGTGAGTTTTAAAGGGACAAAGGCTCGGCACAACAAAAACTCCGCGACGAGTAGACCGACTTAGGCCTCGTCGCGGCTGCGAAGGAGCAGGCTCACGTACATTGCGTTAAGAGTATCAGCAATTTTAGGTTTGCAAAAAGTGCCAGCTTTCAAGCATGGTGCGGTTTTTTAGTTCTGGCGTTACCCCGATAACCTTGAAGGCATGGCACGCGAAATCAAACTTGCAGTAATTCCCGGCGACGGTATTGGTACCGAGGTAGTGGCACAAGGGCTCAAAGTCCTTGAAGCTGTGGCATCTCAGACTGGATTGTCCATCACGAAGGTCGAATACGACCTAGGGGCTCGCCGATACAACGCCACCGGCGAAACGCTGCCGGACAGCGTGGTTGCAGAACTAAAGACTCACGACGCGATCTTGTTGGGCGCAATTGGCGATCCGTCTGTGCCACCTGGTGTGCTTGAGCGCGGAGTTCTTCTGCCACTTCGATTCTTGCTAGATCATCACGTGAATCTTCGCCCAGTGAAACTCTTTGCTGGGGTTGAATCTCCACTGGCGGGCAAAGGTCCGAAAGATATTGACTTCATAGTTTGCCGTGAAGGCACCGAAGGTCCATACGTAGGTGCCGGTGGCTCACTTCGCAAGAACACGGCTCATGAGGTTGCCACCGAAGTGAGTATTAATACTCGTTTTGGTGCTGAACGCATTATTCGTGATGCATTCGCTCGCGCTGGCAAACGTCGCGGCAAAGTCACGCTGGTTCACAAGACGAATGTTTTGGTCTATGGCGGCGACTTGTGGCAGCGCACATTCAATGATGTGGCAAAAGAATTTCCGAATATTGAAACCGACTACTGCCATGTGGACGCAGCAAGCATGTTCTTCCTGACTCAGCCAGAACGTTTCGATGTTGTGGTAACCGATAACTTGTTCGGCGATATCATCACCGACATTGGCGCAGCAATTGCTGGCGGTATTGGTTTGGCGGCCAGTGGCAACATTGATCCAAGTCGCACAAACCCAAGCATGTTTGAGCCGGTTCATGGCAGTGCACCTGATATCGCAGGCCAAGGGAAAGCAGATCCAACCGCGACTGTATTGAGTGTTGCAATGTTGCTTGACCACATTGGTGAGACTGAAGCGGCGCAAAAGGTAGAAGCTGCAGTGGCCGCTGACCTTGCAACTCGCAGTGGAACCCGCAGTACCAGCCAAATTGGCGATGCATTAGCCACTGCCGTGACTGCCTAAAAACAGGTAGCGTGTACTTATGGCTGAAACTGTTCACTCAAACCTAGATGTCTCTGCTGCCGCAGTGGTGGCTTCGGGCGCGCAGTTATATCCGGCGAGCCAGCGTGAAAGCGCCGTTGAGCAAATCATTATTCATGCCAATCCAACCCCTATATCTGCCCAAGAACGCGCAGAAAAATTGACCGAACCAGGTTTTGGTAAATATTTCACCGATAACATCGTGCGTGCTATTTGGACCGCCGAAGGCGGTTGGCAGCAGCCAGAGCTAATTTCTAGTGCCGCCCACGCTGGTGGCGTAGGTCTCAACGCACTGCATTATGGACAATCAATTTTTGAAGGCTTGAAAGCTTATCGACATGCAGATGGCGGCATCTATGTATTTCGCCCTGAAGCCAATGCGCTGCGGTTTCAACGCTCTTCCTACCGCTTAGCGTTGCCACCAGTTCCTACCGACCTATTTATTGGCGCTATCGAGGCATTAGTTCGTCAAGACAGCGCATGGGTACCTGAAGGACCTGAAAAGTCGTTGTATTTGCGCCCCCTTGAATTTGGGTCAGAAGATGCACTTGGTGTGCGTCCGTCAACTCATGTCACATATGTATTGATGGCCTCACCTGTGGGTGCGTACTTCCCACAGGGTGTTAAGCCAGTTTCGGTTTGGATTTCGGATGACTTCGTGCGCGCGGCTCCTGGCGGCACTGGCGAAGCAAAATGCGCAGGTAACTATGCCGCAAGTTTGGTTGCGCAAGCAGAAGCTGCTGAAAACGGTTGCGATCAAGTTGTTTGGTTGGATGCAATCGAACGTAAATATGTTGAAGAAATGGGCGGGATGAACCTGTTCTTCGTTTACGGATCAGGTGAAAATGCCCGGATTGCGACACCTAAACTCACTGGCACTTTATTGCCAGGCGTTACTCGTGACTCATTATTAACTCTGGCTGGCGACTTAGGCATTGCTGCATCTGAAGAAACAATTTCAGTTACACAGTGGCGTGAAGACTGTGCATCAGGTGAAATCACTGAAGTATTTGCGTGCGGCACTGCCGCTGTAATTACGCCGGTTGGTCGCGTTGATAGCAAAAACTCTGGCTCTTGGACCATCGCTGATGGGAAGCCAGGAGAAATAACGATGAAACTGCGTCAAGCTCTTGTCGAAATTCAAACTGGCGCAGCACCTGATGTGCATAACTGGATGCATCGGGTGATTTGATATGGCACTAACCGATGACTTTCATGTGTACGACACCACATTGCGCGATGGCGCCCAACGCGAAGGCATCACGTATTCAGTAGAAGACAAAATTGCTGTCACCAAACTGCTTGATGAATTTGGCGTCGGCTTTATTGAAGGTGGCTGGCCAGGCGCATTGCCCAAAGACACCGAATTTTTCGCGCGCATGGCCTCTGGTGAAGTCGAATTAAAGAACGCAAAACTCGTAGCTTTTGGCGCCACTCGCAAACCTGGAATCAGTGCGGCCCAGGATCCACAGGTCAAAGCCCTTGTGGATTCACAGGCACCAGTAATCACATTGGTCGCTAAAAGTGATGTTTGGCATGTTGAACAAGCTCTGAAGACCACGCGCGAAGAAAACCTTGCCATGATTGCCGACACCGTTTCGCATCTGACATCATTGGGCCGCCGAGTATTTGTTGACTTTGAGCACTTCTTTGATGGTTACAAACACGATGCTGATTATGGTGTTGCCGCAGTTCAAACAGCGCTTGATGCTGGAGCTGATGTTGCAGTGCTCTGTGACACTAATGGTGGCATGTTGCCAAGCGGTATTCACACAATCGTTTCCGATGTTAAAGCCCGTACCGGCGGCCGTTTGGGTATCCATTGCCAAGACGATACTGGCTGCGCGATTGCCAACAGCATCGCAGCAGTTGAAGCAGGTGTTACCCACGTTCAGTGCACTGCAAATGGTTACGGCGAGCGCACAGGTAACGCAGACCTTTTCTCAGTAATTGCCAACATCGAATTGAAACTCGGTCTTCCAGTGTTGCCTGATGGCGCACTTAAAGAGATGGTGCGCGTTTCACATGCCATTGCCGAAATTGCAAACTTAACTCCTGATACACATCAGCCATACGTTGGAGTTTCCTCATTCGCACACAAGGCTGGCTTACATGCAAGCGCACTTAAAGTTAATGCCGAGCTTTACAACCATATCGATGCAGCGGTTGTCGGAAACGATATGCGCATCTTGGTTACCGAGATGGCTGGCCGCGCATCTATTGAACTTAAAGGTCGCGAACTTGGTTACGATCTTTCAAAGCATCCTGAAGCGATCAGCGAAGTTGTCGAGAAAGTAAAACAACTTGAGGCAAAGGGTTGGTCGTTTGAAGCCGCCGATGCATCATTTGAGTTGTTACTTCAGGGCGCATTGACTGGGGAAAGTACCCACAAGTTTGATGTTTCGTCTTGGCGCGCGGTAACCGAGCAGCAAGAAGATGGGCAAGTGCTAAGTGATGCAACGGTAAACGTCCGTTTTGGTGAGTCGCTGATTTCTGAGACTCGATCGGGAAATGGTCCGGTTAACGCTCTCGATAATGCTCTGCGCGCCGTTCTAGTGCAACGATTCCCAGAACTTGAATCACTTGAACTGGTCGATTACAAAGTACGAATTTTGGATGGCGGTCAGGGAACTGGCGCTGTTACTCGGGTGCTCATCGAAACAGCTGAAGGCATTAAGAGATGGAACACTGTTGGTGTGCACGAAAACGTTATTGCCGCATCGTGGCTTGCGCTTGAAGATGCCATTAACTACGGATTACTTGGGCACAACAACTAATTCTTAAAGCATCTGCCCGATAGGGTTAGAGCATGCGTTTTGTTCGAGTAATGATCCCAAATACTGAAACTCCGGTTTATGGAGTACTTGAAGGAACTCAGGTTGCCTTATTTCGAGGTTTGCCTTGGGGAGACCCTGAATTTGTGGGCGTTGCAGTTGAACTCGATGAATTAAAAGTTTTGGCCCCAACAATTCCAAGCAAGATTATTTGCGTTGGTAAAAATTATGCGGACCATGCTGCCGAGATGAATAGCAGTGTTCCCGACGAACCAGTTATTTTCTTGAAGCCGAATACCACTGTCATTGGCGACGAAGATGCAATTGTTCTTCCGGACCAGTCAAACGATGTGCACTACGAAGCTGAACTTGCAGTTGTTATCGGCGCAGTTGCAAAAGATGTGCCAGTTGAGCGCGCTGGTGAGGTAATTTTTGGTTACACCTGTGCCAACGATGTGACGGCGCGTGATTTACAGGCCAAAGACAAGCAGTGGACTCGGGCAAAAAGTTTTGACACATTTTGTCCGCTTGGTCCTTGGATTGAAACTGAACTTGATCCATCGATATTGAATATTTCTTGCGAAGTAAACGATGAAGTCAAACAAAGTAGTAACACTAAAGAAATGATTCGTGGTGTGCACGAGATGGTTTCTTGGATTTCAAAAGTCATGACGCTTATCCCAGGCGATGTAATTTTGACAGGCACGCCCGCTGGTGTCGGGCCAATGGTTGCTGGCGATAGTGTGAGTGTGACGATTCAGGGGATTGGCACACTAACTAATCCTGTTGTAGCCCGCAGTTAATAAGGGAGTTTTGTGTCAGACGTAAGAGTTCGTTTCTGTCCTTCGCCAACAGGTAATCCGCATGTTGGCATGGTGAGAACAGCACTATTTAACTGGGCCTATGCCCGACATACCGGTGGCACTTTCGTATTTCGGATTGAAGATACCGATACTGCCCGAGATAGTGAGCAGTCGTACAAAGATCTTTTAGATTCTCTTCGCTGGCTGGGACTCGACTGGGATGAAGGCCCCGAGGTAGGTGGCCCATTTGGCCCATATCGTCAGTCAGAGCGCATGGACATTTATGCAGACGTTGCCCAGAAGCTTCTTGATGGCGGCTACGCGTATCACTGCTATTGCTCACCAGAAGAACTTGAAGAGCGGCGCGAAGCTGCAAAGGCGGCAAGTAAAACTCCAGGGTACGACGGTAAATGCCGCTCCTTAACTGCCGAGCAAAAAGCTGGTTACCTTAGCGATGGCCGCAGCGCTGTTGTGCGCTTTCGAATGCCTGATACAGATTCCACCTGGACCGATTTAGTTCGCGGTGAGGTAACTTTCGCGGCCGAACATGTACCTGACTATGTGATTCTGCGCGCTACTGGTGAACCGCTGTACACATTAGTTAATCCTGTTGACGATGTTTTGATGGAAATCACGCATGTTTTGCGCGGTGAAGACCTATTGAGTTCTACTCCACGCCAGCTGGCACTATTTGATGCGCTTTCTGCATTAGGAATAGCAAAAGGCCCTCGTCCGCTGTACGGGCATCTGCCTTATGTGATGGGTGAAGGTAACAAGAAACTTTCCAAACGCGATCCTGAATCTAGCTTGTTGATGTATCGCACTGAAGGTTATTTACCTGAAGGTCTGATTAACTATCTTGCACTTCTTGGTTGGTCTTTCGGCGGCGATCGCGAATTTTTCTCAAAAGCTGAGATGGCAGAAGTATTTGATGTAGCTCGGGTGAATGCAAATCCGGCTCGATTTGATTTACGTAAGTGCACAGCAATCAATGGTGAATGGATGCGAGCGCTAAGCACTGAAGATTTAGCTGTTCGCCTAGTTCCTTTCCTGAGAGAAGCTGGTGTGTTTACAGCCGATCCAACTGATGAACAGTTAGCAACTCTGGCTCTAGCAATTCCACTCGTGCAGGAGCGGATGGAAACATTGCGCCAAGGCGTTGGCATGCTCGGCTTCCTGTATTACGACCAGGCTGGCAGTCCGGCATTTGCTGTTGATCCGGACGAGGCCCAAAAAGTTTTAACTGAGGAAGCAACTCCAGTATTGCAAGCGGCTCTGGGCGCATTGGAATCAATCGAGCAGTGGAATACTGAAAATATTGAGCAAGCATTGCGCACTGCCTTGATCGATGGCCTGGAACTAAAACCAAAGTTTGCTTTCGGACCGGTGCGGGTCGCGGTAACTGGACGTCGAGTTTCACCACCGCTGTTTGAGTCCTTGGAACTCTTGGGCAAAGAGCGCTCGCTTTCCCGACTTGCGCACGCAGTCAAGGACTAATTTCACACCTACCAATACTGTCGGGTAGACTTTCGGAGTCGCTAGACCAAAGCCGATGGGGTATGGGGTAATTGGCAGCCCAACTGATTCTGGTTCAGTTAGTCTTGGTTCGAGTCCAGGTACCCCAGCTCATGGTGAGTAAGGCGATGTTAGCTAGGGCCCCGTTGTGTAGTGGCCTAGCACGCCGCCCTCTCAAGGCGGTAGCGCGGGTTCGAATCCCGTCGGGGCTACGAAATCTCATGGAATTTTCTATGGGGTTTTGTTTTTAAAGGAGTATGACGTTGGGCCGCACACTTGCCGAAAAAGTCTGGGAAGATCACGTAGTCCGTCGCGCCGATGGCGAGCCTGACTTACTCTTCATTGACCTGCACTTGGTACATGAAGTAACGAGTCCACAAGCTTTCGATGGTCTTCGTGCTGTCGGACGTCCAGTGCATCGCACCGACCTAACCTTGGCCACTGAAGATCACAATGTGCCAACTATGGACATCCTCAAGCCCATCGCTGATCCAATCAGCCGGGCACAGGTTGATGCTCTTCGCAATAACTGCGCTGAATTTGGTGTTCCAATCTTTTCGCTTGGTAACGCCGAACAGGGCATTGTGCACGTAGTTGGCCCGCAGCTAGGTTTAACCCAACCTGGCATGACCGTTGTTTGTGGCGATTCACATACCTCAACACACGGCGCATTTGGCGCACTTGCTTTCGGTATTGGTACCAGTGAAGTTGAACATGTTCTTGCAACACAAACGCTTCCGCTTAAGCCATTCAAAACAATGGCCATCACAATTAATGGCGCATTGCCTGCAGATGTGACTGCTAAAGATTTAATCCTGACCATCATCGCCAAAATTGGCACCGGCGGCGGACAAGGTTACGTTCTTGAATACCGTGGCGATGCAATAAAAGCGCTTTCGATGGAAGCTCGCATGACTATCTGCAACATGAGTATTGAAGCTGGCGCGCGTGCTGGCATGATCGCACCTGATGAAACAACTTTTGAATACATCAACGGCCGTGAGCATGCACCTAAGGGCGGCGATTGGGATGCTGCTGTTGAATACTGGAGTACGTTGCCATCGGATGCCGATGCTCGCTACGACGCTGAAGTAATTATCGATGCCACAACATTGAGTCCATTTGTAACTTGGGGAACTAATCCAGGTCAGGGAGTGCCATTAGCAAGCGTTGTGCCATCTCCAGATGATTTTGATAACGAATCTGAAAAAGCAGCTGCTACGAAAGCTCTTGCTTACATGGGGCTGATTGCTGGCACGCCAATCAAAGACATCAAAGTAGATACTGTGTTCCTTGGATCTTGCACAAACGGTCGAATTGAAGATTTACGCGCAGCAGCAGCGATTATTAAAGGTCACAAAATCGCTGATGGATTGCGCATGATGATCGTGCCTGGTTCTGTGAAAGTTCGCCTAGAAGCAATGGCCGAAGGTCTAGACCAAGTCTTTATCGATGCTGGCGCCGAATGGCGTGAAGCTGGATGTTCAATGTGCTTGGGTATGAACCCAGACAAACTTGTACCAGGCGAACGCAGTGCTTCAACTTCGAACCGTAACTTTGAAGGTCGCCAAGGCCCTGGCGGACGGACCCACCTTGTTTCACCACAGGTCGCTGCAGCGACTGCGCTTCGCGGCACATTATCTTCACCGGCAGACCTCGAAGAAAAGGTTGGTTAAGCAATGGATAAGTTCACAGTTCATACTGGAAGCGCAGCGCCACTTCGGGCAAGTAACGTTGACACCGATCAGATCATTCCTGCGGAATACCTAAAGCGCATTACCCGTCATGGCTTTGAAGATGGCCTGTTTGCAGCGTGGCGTAAAGATCCGTCATTCATTTTGAATCAACCTGCATACGCCAATGCCACTGTTCTCATTGCTGGTCCAGATTTCGGCACCGGTTCAAGTCGCGAACATGCGGTTTGGGCTTTGATGGATTACGGATTTAAAGTTGTTATCTCCTCACGATTTGCCGATATTTTCCGCGGTAACTCAGGTAAGCAAGGCTTATTAACTGCGGTTGTTGACCAAGAAGTAGTTGAAAAGCTTTGGGCACTTGTTGAAGCAAATCCACAGACTCAGGTAACCGTTGATTTGGAAAAATCACAGGTTGTTGCTGGCGACATTACTGCCAAGTTCGAAGTTGATAGTTATGTACGCTGGCGCCTGCTTGAAGGTTTGGATGATATCGGTTTGACTATGCGCCATGTTGATGTAATCAAAGAGTTTGAGACCAAGCGTCCAACATTCAAACCGGTGACCACCGCTTAATTGCCGTTATGGTCTCGGTAACCGTTATTGGCGAAGTCGTTTTAGATTGCGTAGTCACTAATGGCTTGGTGGAAAAAGTCCCTGGTGGTTGCGCGGCCAACGAAGCGCTTGCCCTGGCAAGATTTGGCGCAAGTGTAGATTTACGAGCTCGTTATTCACTCGATGAAAATGGGCAATTCCTGAAACGCTTCATAACCGAACACGGAATTAATGTTGCAAACAGCATTGATGCCCAAGAACCAGCATTGGTTATCACGATTACCAAAGACGAAACTGGACATCCCACTTACAACTATGGCGAGTTGCTCAATTGTGCCGATTGGCAATGGACAGAAACCGAAATTGCTAAAGCCCTTCCGCCTGAATGCAACGGCATATTGATTGGTTCTATGGCGAGTGTTTTCCCGCCAGGCGTTGATGCCTTGTTCAACTGGGTGAAAATTCAAAAGGAAACTGGTCTGCCAGTTTTCTACGACATAAATGCCAGACCAGGATCATTTGCTGACCTTGATGAACAGCAAGTGCGCAGTGCTTATCAGCGCTGGCTTGAACTAGCTACCGTAGTGAAGGTATCCGATGAGGATTTACTTTGGTGGACGCCAAATCAGGACCCAATTGATGCAGCCACGCAGATCAGCACACAAGGACCCGAGCTAGTTGCTTTGACTCAAGGCGCAAGTGGGGTGACTATGTTTGCTCGTGGTGCGCAGTTATTCACGGTTGAGCCGCCCTCGATTCAGGTAGCAGACACAGTTGGCGCGGGCGATACATTTTTTGGTTGGTTAACGGCAGGATTACTCGAGCTTGCGCCCGACCTTCGCTTTGATCCAATGTTGGTTTATTCAGTTACCCGCGAGGCTGTTTTCGCAGCAGCCTACAATTGCAGCAAAACCGGATGTAATCCGCCAACCCAGGACGAATTGGCTCACTTTCGCGCGTAATTGGCCCATTGCTTAGGCGCCGATTTGGGCACAAAATTGTTGACTAACTGCCCAAAATCGGGCAAAAATGCCAAAAATGCCCAAAATTGCCTATTTTTCTGGGTTTTTACGGCGTGTTGTCGCTAGAACCCTAGTGTTTGGTGCGTAAAGTCGGTGATGAACCGGGCGGGGAAGTCCGGTTCAACCGCAAGACATCATTGACTCCCGTTGATGATGAACCCAGCAAATCGGGGCCTTGGCCTCGGGTAACAATGGAGGTTCCACGTGAACAAGGCAGAACTTATTGATGCAGTTGCAGCAGCAGCTGAAATCAGCAAGAAAGAAGCTACCGCAGCAGTTGACGCTGTAATCGGTAGCATCAGCGCAGCAGTTGCTAAGGGTGACAAAGTGTCACTAACTGGCTTCGGCATCTTCGAGAAGTCAGACCGCGCAGCTCGCACTGGCCGCAATCCTCAGACTGGTGCAACAGTTCAGATTGCAGCAACATCAGTGCCTAAGTTCCGCGCAGGCGCAGAATTCAAGAAGAAGGTTTCAGGTAAGTAAAGCTACCTGTTAATCGGGCTCGTGGGGGTGACCCTGCGGGCCCGATTGCTTTAGGTATGCAAAGATTTCATTATGGGTCAACTTAAGCCACAGACTAAGCCAGGCGCTTGGTATCGCGTAGTTAAGGCGCTACTTCGTCCACCACTTCAGGTGCTGACAAAACGAGATTGGCGTGGTGGCGAAAACCTACAACAGCCAGGTGGCGTGATTTTGGCTATGAATCACATGTCTTGGTTTGATCCACTATCGGCGGCGCATTTCTGTAATGATCAAGGCCGCCCAGTTCGCTTTCTGGCTAAAGCCGAAATTTTTAGAATCCCAGTTATTGGCAAGATGCTTAAAAGTGCTGGGCAAATCCCAGTGCATCGTGGCTCGGCTGATGCCGCATCCTCACTTCAATCAGCAGTTGCTGCGGTAAACAGCGGTGAATGCATTGTGATCTATCCTGAGGGCACACTCACACGCGATCCAGACTTGTGGCCAATGGCGGCCAAAAATGGTGTGGCCCGAATCGCATTGGCAACTGGCGCGCCAGTGATACCCGCTGCGCAGTGGGGACCTCAAGAAGTGCTCTCACCATTTGGTGGAAAAATCCCGAAATTTTTCCCGCGCAAAACTATGCATATTTTGGCTGGCCCACCGGTCAACTTAGATGATTTTCGTGATCAGCCCGTTAGCGCAGAAATGCTTCGCGATGCTACGAAGCGAATCATGGCGGCGATTACTGAATTGCTTGCAGAAATCCGCGGTGAGCAGCCTCCCACAACTGTGTTTGACCGACGCGTACCCTTGAACAAGAAAACATCAGAACCTAAGGACGACGCATAAATGCAGGTTGCAGTAATGGGCGCAGGCTCATGGGGAACAGTGTTCTCAATGATCTTGGCAGATGCAGGTTGTGACGTTGTGCTGTGGACGCGGTCTGAAGAAATTGTTGCTGAGGTAAACGAGAGTCGCTCCAACAGCGCATATCATCCAGGTTTGGTTTTACCCGCAAACATTTGTGCAACCACGACTGCCTCAGAAGCACTAGCAAATGCGGAACTAGTTGTATTGGCTTTACCGTCACAGACTTTGCGCAGCAATCTAGGCGAGTGGGGTGGCGAGATCCCAGCAGACGCTGTTGTCGTTTCGCTTATCAAAGGTATTGAGTTGGGCACTTCAATGCGTATGAGTGAAGTTGTCTCTGATGCTGCTGGCATCGCGCCGCAGCGAATTGCTGTGGTTTCCGGACCAAACTTGGCCCATGAAATTGCGGCGCGCGAACCAGCAGCCACCACGGTTGCCTGCATTAATGAAGATTCGGCGCGCAAAGTTCAAGATGCTTGCACTACCGAATACTTCCGCCCGTATTACACAACCGATGTACTTGGTGTTGAACTTGCTGGCGCACTTAAGAACGTGATTGCGCTAGCCAACGGTATGGCTGTTGGTTTGGGATATGGCGAGAACTCACAAGCAGCCATCATGACTCGTGGCCTAGCTGAACTCTCCAGACTTGGTGTGGCTCTTGGCGCTCACCCGTACACTTTCTCCGGACTTTCTGGCGTGGGCGACTTAATTGCTACTTGCCAGTCGCCACTTTCACGCAACCGAACTATCGGCGTGTATCTCGGCGAAGGAATGACGATTGAGCAGGCTGAAACGGCGACCAAGACCACCTCTGAAGGCGTTAAGAGTTGTGCTCCGCTTCTAGAACTTGCCCGCAAATATTCGGTAGAAATGCCGATTACCGAGCAAGTAGTCAATGTTATTCATCATGGCAAGAGCCCCTATGACGTAATGCAAGCATTTATGGCGCGTTCCACGCGAGCCGAAACCGGCCTTCGCGAACACGAATAGTGAACACATAAGGATATTTTCAAATGTCACCAACTGCTAAAAATGAACCTGAAAAAGTTAAGGGACCTGCGTCCTACTTCCCATCAATTGAAAAGAAATACGGCAAGAAAATTGATGAGTGGATGAAAATTCTTAAAAAATGCAAGATTGAGAAGCACATGGAAATGGTGGCCTTCTTGAAAGACGAACACGAAATGGGACATGGTCACGCCAATGCTCTCGTGGCCTATTTCAGGGCGTAGCAGGATTAATCCTTTATCGAGTCCTGCTGGAATTTCGCTCGCTCATTTATACGGCAGAATGGGGTTAACGAAAGGCTTTAGCCGTGGCGCCCCGCAACTTAATTAACATCGAAAACGTCTCCCTTGATTACGGAAAAGGCGCTGTCCTAGCCGAGGTTTCGCTAGGGCTTGCCGAATTCTCACGAATCGGCATCGTTGGTCGCAATGGTGGCGGCAAATCGACACTTCTCAAAGTTATGGCTGGCGATGAAACTCCCAATAGTGGTCGAGTTTCACGGGCGAACAGCATCCTTGTGGGCACACTGAACCAAGTAGACAGTGCTGATCCAAATGCGACAGTGCGCGATATTGTTTTAGGCACTCAATCGGACCACGAATGGGCAACAAGTGCGTTAGTGCGCGATGTTCTAACGGGCCTATTCGGCGGTTTTGGCGAACAGATTCTCACTCGAACTATGGGTCCACTTTCCGGTGGTGAACGCCGCCGAGTTGCGTTGGCAACTTTGTTGATTAGCGATCTTGACGTTCTGCTTCTTGATGAGCCCACCAATCATTTGGATGTTGAAGCTGTTGCTTGGTTGGCGGAGCATTTAAAGTCTCGGCGTAATTTAGCTCTTGCAGTTGTTACCCACGATCGCTGGTTCCTAGATGAAGTTAGTGATCGTACTTGGGAAGTTGTGGATGGCAAGGTTGAAGAGTACGACGGCGGATACTCGGCATTCGTTTTGGCCAAAGCAGAACGTATGCGCCAATCATCAGTTGAAGATCAAAAGCGCAACAACTTAATTAAAAAGGAACTTGCTTGGTTACGCCGCGGCGCACCAGCGCGCACTACCAAGCCGAAGTTTCGCATTGACGCGGCCAATGAACTGATTACGAACGAGCCGCCACCGCGAAACAATGTTGAGTTGCTCGGTTTTGCTAATGCTCGGCTGGGTCGCACTGTATACGAACTGCACAACGCTCGGGTAACTCTTGGTGAGCGCAATCTGTTCGAGCATCTGGATTGGAACGTTGGTCCTGGCGATCGCATCGGGATTGCCGGTGTTAATGGCGCTGGCAAAACAACTTTGCTAAGAGTTTTGACCAGTCAGCTTGAACTTACGCAAGGCAAGTTAGTAACTGGAGTAACAGTGAAACCGGCGTTCTTGTCACAGCATCTTGAAGAACTGAATCCCAAATGGCGGGTTCTTGAGGCAGTTGAGCAAGTCGCTGCTCGCGTTGAAATCGGCAAGGGTAAAGAATTAAGTGCGTCATCGCTTTGTGAGCGTCTTGGTTTCACAAATGAAGCGCAGTGGACGCCAGTGGGGGATTTATCTGGTGGCGAGCGCCGTCGACTTCAACTGACTCGTTTGCTAATGGGTGGTCCGAATGTGTTGATTCTCGATGAGCCAACTAACGATTTTGATGTTGAAACACTTGCGAGTCTTGAAGATTTGTTAGACAGTTTCTCGGGCACGCTTTTAGTGGTTTCGCACGATCGGTATTTCCTAGAGCGAGTTTGTGACACTTTTGTGGCGGTTATGGGCGATGGGGGATTACGCGATCTTCCGCGTGGCTTGGAAGAGTTCTTGGAATTACGCGCGCTGCAAGATCGCGATTCATCGATGTTGAATCAGTCAGCTGCGAAAGAGAAACTCAGCAGCTCCACAATTCGTGACCTGCAAAAAGAGTTAGCCAAACTAGAGCGGTCAATCGGCAAAGTCGACACTCAGATAAAGCAGATGCATGAGCAGATGGAATTACACGCAACGGACTTTGTTAAAGTTGCCGAACTGTCACCGCAGTTAGTTGAGTTAAATGCCCAGAAGTCAGAGCTTGAAGATAAGTGGCTCGAAATCTCTGAGAAGTTAATTGATTCTTAGTTGTAAGTTCCGATTTTGACCCGCAAACTCACCAGCTTCCCCAGACGCGATTGCTAGCATTGCTACATGATTACCTGGCCAGATGAACTGCCAACTCTAAGCGCTGGTAATTTAACCCTTCGGCCTTGGCGTGAGGATGAGGCGGCGGTTGTTTACAACATCTGCCAAGATC
>JBAXKB010000020.1:0-18482 GCA_037137575.1 Actinomycetes bacterium | reverse complement strand
TTTTCAACTCGCTACTTCAGATTCTTGAAGATGGCCGTCTAACCGACGCACAGGGTCGAGTTGTTGATTTCAAGAACACCGTAATCATCATGACTACCAATCTTGGTACTCGCGATATTGCTAAGGGCGTCAGTTTGGGCTTTGCCGATTCTGCTGATTCACAGACTTCTTACGATCGCATGAAGGCGAAAGTTAATGATGAGCTTAAGACGCACTTCCGCCCAGAGTTCTTGAACCGTATTGACGACATCGTGGTATTCCATCAGCTAAGTCAGGATGAGATCATCGAGATTGTTGATTTGATGATTGAGCGTTTGGATAACCGCCTGCGCGATAAAGACATGGCAATCGATTTAACACCTGCGGCCAAGCAATTGTTGGCTAAGCGCGGATACGATCCAGTTCTGGGTGCGCGTCCACTTCGTCGAACAATTCAGCGCGAAATCGAAGATCCATTAAGCGAGAAGATGTTGTTTGGCGATCTAAAGCCAGGCGAAATCGTAATCGTCGATGTTGAAGGCGAAGGCACTGATGAGCACTTCACAATTCGTGGTGAGTTCAAAGGCGAACTTAGCGACATTGTTATTGATGCGGCGCCAGCAGTTGAGTAGTTCCTGGAGATAAGGCAACATTTGGTCACAGTCTCTGGGTTTTGGCCTAAATGACCTGGCTTTGATTCAGTTATTCTTTATTCGTATTATTCACTTTCAGTTAACCTTCTGTTCGCACGCTGGTTTATATCCTTCGTTAATTTGAAGGACATGAGTGTTGAAATACGACGGAATTTTTCTCAAGGAACAAAGCAAAGGCTTGGCGACAGGCTATTCTTTGGCACCGCAAGCGCGGCAGCATTGTTTGCATTTGGTTTAGTCGCTCTCATTCTAATTTTCCTCGGGTACAGGGCCTGGCCAACTTTTTCTCAGCAGGGATTCAGTTTTATCACTGGTTCAACTTGGGAAGATACGACAAACACTTTTCAGATTTTTCCAATGCTGGTGGGCTCCATTTATCTCGGATTAATTGGTCTACTGATTGCTGTTCCATGTTCAATATTCATGGCGTATTACATTGAGTTCGTGGCACCAGCTCGAATTTCTAAAGTAGTTCGTTT
The DNA here is from genome assembly GCA_037137575.1 of Actinomycetes bacterium. Lineage (GTDB taxonomy): Bacteria > Actinomycetota > Actinomycetes > S36-B12 > UBA5976 > UBA5976. The sequence goes on along the minus strand of JBAXKB010000020.1, from coordinate 17,371 downwards.
TCTCGTCGATTTTCTTGCGGCAATTCCATCCATCATCATCGGATTTTGGGGGCTTGTGGTATTCACCCCGCAGGGAATTTCATGGGCAGAGCTGATAAACAAATATTTTTCATTTTTACCGATTTTTAAAAATGACAACCAAAATTTCGGCGGCTCACCATTTATTGGCGGTTGGATTTTGGGTGTCATGATGATCCCAATCATCACCTCAGTTAGTCGTGAAGTTATGAGCCGTGTCGACCCTGAGTTGGTAAATGCTGGTAGGGCATTGGGCGGCGGTTCATTTAGCATCCTGCGACGCGTTATTCTCCCTGTTTCTAAGGGCGGTGTTCTAGGCGGTGTTTTGCTAGGTCTAGGACGTGGTTTAGGGGAAACAATTGCTATTTTGTACACAGTCAACCTGATATTCGTTACAAACCTAACTCGCCCACTAGAAAGCCGTGGCGGGTCCATCGCTTCCTGGATTGCGGCAAGCTTTGGCGAAGCAACTTCGGCAGTGATCGGAGCGCTGATGGCAGCCGGCGTTGTGTTGTTCGCGATTACTTTGATAATTAACATCCTGTCCTCTCTAATTGTTGAGCGGTCAGTAAGAAAGATGGCGTCGTAATGAGTGACTTAGCACTGAAACGTCCAGCGGATGCAACCCCATGGAGTAAGAAATCGTCACGCAATGTGCGGTTAATTGTGGCTGCGTCCCTGTTCCCGCTGGCAATAAGTTTGGCAATTGGGCAAATTTTAAGTATCCCTGCGGCTTTGACTTTGATAGGGATCTTTCTCCCCATACAAATTGTTGCGTCAATCGCGGCTGCACGATTTTCTGGCCTTCGCAACTCTGCTCCTGATGCAGTTCTAATCGTAGTTACTTACTTCTTAGTTACTCTATTTGCAATATTGCTAGGCTCACTCTTGACGACGCTGATTGTCAAAGGTACCGAATCAATAAAGTTGAATACTCTCTATCAAAACAACCACTATGTATCGCTGGCAACGCCCTTAAATTACGGCGGAGTCGGGCATGCGATTGTTGGAACCTTCATCATCGTCGGAATTAGCGCATTGATTGCAGTGCCACTGGGTTTTGCTGTTGCCATTTATTTGACCGAAACTCGGGGACGATTGCGCTTTCTCGTGCGAACCATTGTGCAATCCCTTTCTGGCTTGCCTTCGATTGTCGCAGGTCTTTTTATTTTCGCGATTATTATTCTTCCTGGCTACATGCCACAAGTTGGTTTCACAGGCGCGCTAGCGTTGGCGCTGTTAATGCTTCCAACGGTGGCCCGAACAGCTGAAGAAGTGCTAAAACTCGTGCCGGCCGATTTACGGAGCGCTTCTGTGGCTCTCGGTGCTAGCCGAAAAGCCGCGTTTTTCCAAGTAATCGCGCCTACTGCTAAATCGGGACTTGTTACCGCGCTGCTTCTTGGTATAGCTCGGGTCATCGGCGAAACAGCTCCGTTACTTTTAACCACAATTCCGTCGCAAGAGACAAATCTAAATCCTTTCTCCGGACCAATGTCTACAATGCCTACCTACGTATACGCATATGTAACTGACCCCCACGACGCCTTGCAGCACAGGGCGTGGTCTGGATCTTTCATAATGCTTGTCGTTGTTGCACTTGTTTTTGCTCTAGCGCGAATTGTTTCCACCAAGCGAACCCGAACAAAGAAGTAGTTGACACATGTATCTAAATAATCAAGAAGACCAGAAAGCAGTAACCGAAATGGAAATTGGAGAATTCAATATGAACGACGTGCATTTAGAAAGTCGGGACGTTAACGTATGGTTCAATAATAACCATGTGCTCTCTGACGTCTCTTTGAGCTTCCAGATGAACTCAGTGACAGCCTTGATTGGCCCTAGCGGATGCGGTAAGTCATCGTTCGTCCGCACACTCAATCGCATGCACGAGACTATTCCAGGTGCTGGCCTAACTGGCGAAGTACTTTTCAATGGAAAAGATATTTACGCAACCGGCACAGATCCGATTGATGTGCGCCTAAACATCGGTATGGTTTTTCAGAAGCCAAATCCATTCCCGACTATGACCATTAAAGGCAATGTACTTTCTGGCCTTCGCCTTTCAGGGAAGAAAGTTTCCGACGAAGCGGAACTTGTCGAAGCATGTCTAACCCGAGCAAGTCTGTGGAACGAAGTAAAAGACCGACTAGATTCACCTGCAGGAGCACTTTCTGGCGGCCAGCAGCAGCGACTTTGTATTGCGCGATCTCTCGCCCTAGATCCAAGTGTCTTGCTTATGGACGAACCGTGTTCAGCTCTGGACCCCGGCTCGACGAACCGCATTGAAGAAACAATTCGTGAACTGTCGCAGGTGATGACCATCGTTATTGTGACGCACAATATGCAGCAAGCACAGCGTGTTTCAGACCAAACGGCGTTTTTCTTATCTGCAGATGGTAACCCTGGCGAGGTGGTGGAATTTGGTTCCACTAAAGACATTTTCTCAGTGCCAAAAGACCAGCGCACCGAAGACTATGTAAACGGGCGTTTCGGGTAAATCGCGTTAACCAACAGTTCACCCAACTTTAAGCAGTTCGCCCCCTTAACCTCAACTTCTAGACAGATTCGTAAGTTTGAATACAAATAATGGTTGGAATGGTTCCATCCATTGGTTATTACAAGGAGACGACATGCGTCGATCACTAGCAACAGCTCTAACTGTTGCCGCAGTTGCCACTTCACTTCTAGGTGGAGTAGCAAACGCAGCTACCGTAGTCAAGCCAGCATTCCCTGCAATCGTTGGTAACGGCTCATCATTCCAGAAGAACTTCGAAGCAGCAGCGATTGCAAAATTCAATGCAAAGAAGTCACCGCTATACAGCACAAACGGAAACGTAACTTACACCTCTTCTTCATCAGGCACCGGTATGGCAGCATTCCACGCAGGCACAGCAGATTTCGCTGGAACTGACGCACCTGACACAACACTTACTTCAGCTGACAATGGCTCATTTGTAGCTGTTCCAATCACTGCAGCTCCTGTTGCTTTCATCTACAACGTAAAGTACAACGGAGCGCAGATTGCTGGTCTAAAGTTCTCTCCAGAGCTTCTTAGCTCAATCTACAAGGGCACAGTAACTTACTGGGACGATGCAACAATCCAGGTAATCAACGGCGCAAAGTGGAAAGCAGCTACACGCACCACTCCAGCGGGTTACACCGGTGGTCTGTCTGCAAAGCTTCCACACACCGCGATCCAGGTCAACGTGCGTACTGATGGTTCAGGAACCACAAAGAACCTAAACCTTTACATGGCTGCTAACACCACAGGCCAGGGTTGGAACACCGCTGGTTCAAAGAACTGGGGTTCAGGCGCAAGCAAGGTAATCACCAGTGGCGACATTGCGTCTTACCAGACACGTGCGGACTCAGCAGCTATGATTTCAGCAGTTACAGCAACTGATGGTGCATTCGGTTACGCTGACGCACCTGACTCTGCTACTGCAGCTGCGGCAAAGACACTTGCATACGGCAAGCTAAAGAACGTTCATGGCGACTATGTACTTCCGCTACCAGCGGCTGCACAGAAGCTAATCGACACTGCGACAACTCTTGCTGGTATCACCAACAATGGTTTCTTGTCATCAGCTGAGTCAACTAGCCTATTCAGTCAGAACATCAGCGGCGCTTACCAGCTAACCGTTATCACCTACGTTCAGGCTTCAACCGCTAACACAGCAAAGAACCAGGCTGTTTACACGTACATCAAGTACATGTTGAACAATGCACAGGGTGCCGGTGGCTTCGTTCGCCTAACTCCAGGTTTGCTAACCATTGCAAATCGTCAGGTAGAAAAGATCGGTTCAGCAAGCTAATTTCCCAACGGAAATAGCAAGAACTAATTAGAGTGTCTGCGTAATTCAGAAATGGGTTACGCAGACACTCTCATTTAATTGCTCGATTAATAGAATAATGCTCGTACACAAATCAACTAGTAAACAAATTGCAATGGAGAGTTTTGTGAAGTTCGGTAAATCCTTCCTAATCGTTGGAGCACTTGTCGTAGCTTGTCTATCTGGCTGTACACCACCCATGCCGCCTGAGGTAAAGGCTGCTCTCTCTGAAGAAGTCTCGGCGTGCGTTGCCGACGGAAATTTGACAGTAAATGCTCCGACTCAATACCAAGATTTAATTCAAGTTTTTGCGGATGATTACACATCTGAATGTACAAATTCCACGGTAACAATTGTCGATGACAATTCACCGGCCGACATTTCATTTTCTGATTTGGAGCTGCCGACAAATTGCGAAATCGTGGCAGGTGGACCTATTGCCTACGATGCGGCAACTCTTGTTTACACACAGTATTCTCTTTCGGAGCTCAATCTAAAGCCACAAACATTGTCAGAATTACTGGCGGGCAAAATCTCAGATTGGGCAGATAAAAAATTACTAGCAGAGAACCCAGATTCGGGCTTAACTTCAGCCCCGATCAAGTTGCAGCAGATAGCAGATAGCCCTGCTTTGGCAGCTCTAAATACTTGGGGCCACCAAGTTGATTCGGCAAACTGGCAAGACTCAACAGCGTTAAAAGCAGTTGATTCATGGGACCGCGATGCTGCATTGACTGCTGCTATGGAAGAAAATTCGGTGAGCGTTATGCCGCTCTCAGTTGCATCAAATAATAGCCTGACCACTGCTTCAATTTTGTTGGCTGGGCAGACGTATCCAACTGTTACCGACCTAGCAGCCACATTTGCTGCAACTGGTCAACTAAAAGTGGTGGATGAAGCATCCAGCGTAATTAGAACAGTAATAGATCCGACCTTGCCACCAAGTCTGGCTGATGGAGCCGATCAGGCTTCACAACCGTGGCAGGCACTTTACCCAGTGAACGAGTACATTTGCAAGGGAACTCAAGAATTGGCAGCTCGAGCTTTTGCCCGATTTATTCTAAGACTTAACGAGCAGACCCAGAACGAGGCCTACAGCGTAGCGCGTGTTCCAGAAGCGATTCGTCTGCTAACCGCAGGGGTAATCGAACAAGGGTTGCCAACACCATCGGCAACTCCTGAGTAATTAATTTACTGAAAAAAGATTGGCCAAGCCGCAACTCGGCTTGGCCAATCTTTTTGTTTTCTACAACAAAAGAGAAAGAAACTTCCAAACTATTTTTTGCCTTGGTTTGCTACTGCCTGCGCAGCAGCTATGGCAGCTTGCGGGTCTAAGTATTGGCCGCCCGGGATGGTTGGTTTTCCATTGGCATCTAATTCGTAAACCAGTGGGATACCGGTTGGAATGTTTAAGTTCGCAATATCAGCATCAGCAATCGAATCTAAGTGCTTAACAAGAGCGCGCAATGAGTTCCCGTGAGCACCAATAAGTACCGTTTTACCAGCATTGAGCTCAGGGACAATTTGGGATTCGTAATATGGAAGCAGGCGGGTCACTACATCAGCAAGGCACTCAGTGTCAGGCAATTCACCTGCAGGAATTTGCGCGTAACGCGGATCATGAGTCTGGGCGAATTCATCGTTAGGGTCAATTGCTGGCGGTGGAACATCAAAGGAGCGACGCCACAACATGAACTGCTCTTCGCCATATTCTGCAAGTGTCTGGGCTTTATCCTTGCCCTGCAGCGCTCCGTAATGACGCTCATTCAGCCGCCAAGTACGTTCCACTGGAATCCAGTGACGATCTGCAACATCTAAGGCAATGTTCACTGTCTTGATTGCTCTGCGCAAAAGTGAGGTGAAAACTAGATCTGGTAAGTAGCCCGAGTTCTTGAGAAGTGTGCCAGCATTGTTGGCTTCGCCTAGACCTTTTTCGTTTAGGTCGACATCTACCCAACCTGTGAATAGGTTCTTTTCGTTCCAAGTGCTCTCGCCGTGGCGTAATAAAATCAATTTTCCAGTCATGTTCTTATTCTGCCTGATTGCCGCTAGTGACTACTAACCGCCTTGCGGATTTGAAAGCAAACAAGTACCGGTTGGCGTGACTCAGTATTAAATGACTTCTTCGTAGGTCTGTATCAATTTGCTAGCGGTGTTGCTCCAACTAAATTTCGCAGCGTGAGTAAGAGCGCCAGAGCTTAGAGAAGCGTGTAGTTCCTGGTCAGTAACTAACCGATAAATGGCGTTGGCCCAGTTGGCGCGATCGTGCCCATCAACTAACAGGCCACTGACTCCATCTGCAACTGTGGTAGCTAGTCCACCCACACGAGCGGCAATAACTGGGGTTCCACATGCTTGGGCCTCAAGAGCGACCAGCCCGAATGATTCGCTGTACGAGGGGACTGCGCAGACATCAGCAGCTTGAAACCAGGTGACAAGATTTTCGCGATTAATCGGCGGGATAAATCGGACTAAATCATTGATGCCGAGTTCGTTTGCGAGTCGCTGCAAAGCTTCCGGCTCGTCTAATCCGCTACCGGATGGACCGCCGCAGATTGCAACTATTAAATCTTGGCGAAGTTCAGGATTATGTAGAACTAGCTCGGCAGCTGCCTTTAGTAATACATCAGGTGCCTTCAAGGGTTGAATGCGCCCAACAAACAAAAGTATTTTCTTATGCGGGTCGATACCGAGTAATTCTCTTGCGTCAAATTTATTTCCCGGAACAAACTGTTCTAGATCAACGCCAGGGTTTATGACCCTCACACGTTTGGGATCTGCTTGGTATAGCTCGATCAATTCCTGTGCTTCTTGATCAGTGTTCGCCACTAAGGCATCTGCGATAGCGACAACCTGCTCTTCGCCAATTTCGCGTACTTCAGGCTCGGGAGCATCTCCTTGGGCAAGTGAAGCATTTTTAACCCGCGCCATCGTGTGCATGGTGTGCACTAGGGGCACGCCCCAGCGCTCTTTTGCTATCCAGCCGACTTGCCCCGATAACCAGTAATGACTGTGTATCAAATCGTAGAAGCCGGATTTCGCTTCTGCTTCTGCGCGCAGCAGCCCTGCGGTAATCGCACAAAGCTGGGCGGGAAGACTCGACTTTGGCAGCCCTTCAAATGGTCCTGCCGGAAGATTTCGCACTTTTACTCCTGGCGCAATTTCGCTAATTTCAGGATCGGTTGCCCGAGTTGCGCGAGTGAAAATTTCAACATCGATGCCCTGGGCCGCAATAAGTTTGGCAGTTTCAGCTACATAAACATTCATGCCGCCAGAGTCACCAACACCGGGCTGGTGTTGCGGGGATGTGTGAATCGAGAGAATCGCGATTCTGTTAATTTTTTTGTCCATGGTTACCACACAAATCTAACGAAAAAACCTATTTAGCGCCCTGCGAGAGTGCAACTAAACGATTTAACGACTATACGGTTCGCCAGTAACAATGTGAACCAGTCGGCGAGCCACTGTTACTGCGTGGTCGCCAAATCGCTCGTAAAAGCGGGAAAGTAAGGTCACATCAATTGCGGCTTCAACGCCGTGTGTCCAGTCATCGGATAGCACTGTCGTAAATAGCTCACGGTGTAGGCGATCCAATTCGTCGTCGTAGATAGAAATCTGTTCAGCCAGGCCGGCATCATGCGTTTCAATTACCTCGCCGGTTTTTTCAACAATTTTCGAAGCAGCTTTGCCCATCTGGCTAAAAGTCACCTGTAGTTCGGCTGGAATTGCAGGGTTTGGATACCTGAGTCTTACCTGTTTTGCAATATGTACTGCAAGATCGCCCATGCGCTCTAAGGATGTGGCCATTCGAACTGCGCTCATTACCATTCGTAATTTACGAGCAACTGGCGCCTGGGTTGAGCTGATTTGGAAGCATTCGTCTTCAATTCTGGCATTTAAGTCATTTATCGAATCATCGCCGCCGATAACCTGCTGGGCTAAAGCCAAATCCCCGGTTAGGAGCGCTTGGGTTGCATCAGTGATTGCTTTGTCGACAAGCTGCGCCATCATAATTAAGTCAGCGTTTACGTGGGCAAGTTCGTTGCGATCTATTTCATACATGTCATCAGTTTAGGGTCTTAATTCTTAATACCTCTGCACCTAGCAAATAAAAACACGGGGCAAATACAAGACAAATTTCAGCCACCTACTTGGTGAACACCGCGTTAATGGCGCAGTCAAATGTAGTTATCTTGCAAAAACAACTTATTCTTAGAGGGTGACAACTGCGCTGTGGACCTTGACCCTAGTTGCCATATTTTCTGTCGGCATTTTTATTGGCGCATTGTGGAACCGAAAGCGTTCAACCCATGATGCACCTGAGCCGGCTGATCAAGTTGCGGCTATTGGAAATATTTTGGATGTTATCCCTGATGCAGCAGCAGTTGTAGATTCTGAAGATCGAGTTCTCGCTGCTAGTTCAAATTGTGTTGCCATGGGTCTTGTCTATGGCGACAGGCTCGTGCCTGTTGAACTTCGGGCCTTGAATCGTGAAGCACATCGCCTGAAGAAAACTCTTGGCCGCGAAGTAACTGTTAAACGGAGTCGCTCAGGCTTAGGCGACTGGGATGCGAGGTTGCAGGTTTCACCGCTGGACGACACTCGCGCACTAGTAATAGCTCAGGATTTGAGTGAAGAACGACGCTTGAATGAAGTGCGTCGCGACTTCGTAGCAAATGTTTCGCACGAATTGAAAACTCCGGTAGGGGCGCTTTCCTTATTGGCAGAAGCCGTGCAAGCAGCTGATGGTGACACCGAACGCGCTCGAAAGTTTGCTGCCCGAATGCAAATCGAAGTGCGCAGACTCACTGCGATGCTTTCTGACTTAGTGGAACTTTCTCGAGTGCAGGACGAAGGCCCCTTGCAGAATTCCAAGCCAACTTCAGTTGAGGACATCATCGCTGAAGCGGTTGATGGAACGCAGATCACTGCAGAGCAAAGGCGAATCCAGGTAGTTGTTGCTGATGATGTCGCTGTTGGAAAAATCTTGGGCGACGAGTCACAGTTAGTCGCGGCTTTACGCAACCTAATTTCAAATGCGATCAAATACTCCCCAGTTGGAACTAAGGTCGGAATTGGGGCTAAGAGGGTTGACGGCCTGATTGAAGTATCGGTTACTGATCAAGGCCCAGGCATTTCTGAAGAAGATCAACTAAGAATTTTCGAGCGGTTTTACCGAGTGGATCAAGCTCGTAGTCGCGATACTGGTGGCACTGGACTGGGCCTTGCAATTGTGAAACATGTCTGCGCAAATCATGGCGGGGATTGTTTTGTGTGGTCGCGCGAAGGTGAAGGATCAACTTTCACTTTAAGATTCCCTGCTTATTTAAATGGTAGTTCGCCAACTTTGGAGGTTGTTGCATCATGACCCGCATACTCGTTGTGGAAGACGAAGAGTCATTCCGTGAAGGTTTGCAATACATGCTTTCGCGTGAGGGTTTCGAAGTCGTGCTTGCAAGCGATGGCGCACAAGGCATCACTGAGTTCGATAAATCGGCGCCTGATCTTGTTCTACTCGATTGGATGTTGCCCGAGTTCTCTGGAATTGAAGTTTGCAAATACATTCGGACCAAGTCTTCAGTACCGGTCATTATGTTGACCGCTAAAGACACTGAAGTAGACAAAGTTGTTGGTTTAGAACTTGGTGCGGATGATTACGTGACCAAACCGTTCTCAACAGCCGAGTTACTTGCACGTATCAGGGCGGTACTTCGTCGTGGCGGCGACATCGATATTCCAAATGCTTCAGTAATTGAAAATGGCCCGATCCGTATTGACATCGATCGTCATGCGATCTCAGTAAATGGCGAAGCCGTTTCTATGCCACTGAAAGAGTTTGAATTACTCGAATACCTAATGCGTAACTCTGGCCGTGTGCTAACGCGTGGCCAGTTAATGGATCGCGTTTGGGGTTCGAATTATCACGGCGATGGTAAAACTTTAGATGTGCACATCAAGCGCATTCGGTCAAAGATTGAGCCAGATCCAGCTAACCCGATTTATCTAACAACAGTTCGTGGGTTGGGCTACCGTTTCGAGTCCTAGGTTAGTCAACTAGTTAATTAGCCGCCGTGAAGGCCAACATCGATGCTGGAATAAATTCCATCGTTATTCTCAACAAGAAGCCGCATTGGAATCGCTTCATTGTTTTGGAAATTTAGTTGCACATTAATCAATGTGCCTGCTTTAACAGCAGCGGTTAAGTGGAGCGGCAAAGACAACTGCCCAGGCAGCCCATATTGCGCTGGCGCTTGAGTGTTGAGGGTTATGTCGGCCGGCAGGGTATTCCCATCAACAGGGTCCATCACTAAGCCCAGGAATTTATCTTGTTCGGGCGCTGTGTTAATCATGGTGCCAACAAAAGTGCCCCAGCCTGGCTTTTTCGGATCAATTACGATAAGCGCTCCGCGCACCTGGATCGAGCCGATGTCTGCTGAGCGGCCATTACCGGATGCTTGCTGCTGGTTTGTTCCCGCATTGAAGCCGATGCCACATGCGGAGGTGATTAACGCAGTGGTGATTAGAAGGGCAGCTAATTTGGTGCTCTGGCGTGACACTCTCGGCCTCTTTCGTGGGGAGTAATTAAGTTTGTTGGTTAATTCTACTTAATGGCACTTTGTAATCTGTAATGCGCTATTAATCCTTGGCGTTGTTGTATTTTGGTTGAAGTCGATTGGCATGCTTTCGTGGTAGAATTGGGGTCGAACGTCAAGCAAAAAGGAATTTCATGCCCTACAAAGTTGGAGAAACCGTGGTGTACCCACACCACGGAGCCGCAGACATCATTAAAAAAGAAAAACTAACCATTAAAGGCGTAGAACGCGAATATTTAGTCCTTCGGGTTCATCAGAGTGAATTAACTGTGAAGGTTCCTTCTGAAAATGTGGAACTAGTTGGCGTTCGCGATGTAACAAGCCAAGAAGGACTAGAAAAAGTTTTCGGCGTTTTGCGCCAGCCATACATAGAAGATCAATCAAACTGGTCTCGCCGATTCAAAGCAAACACAGAAAAACTTTCTTCGGGCGATGTAATCAAGGTTGCCGAAGTCGTGCGCGACCTGTGGCGCCGTTCACAGATTAAACCGCTTTCCACTGGCGAAAAGAGCATGCTTGCTCGCGCTCGCACCCAGTTGGTAAGTGAAATTGCGTTGGCTGAAAAAATCGACGATGTGGCTGCGCAAGTAACCCTCGACGAGGTTTTGGCTTCCTAATGTCAGGCGTCGCTGCCAGCCGAGTAGCGGCGATAATTCCAGCCGCTGGCATGGGTACCCGCCTTGGTGTGCATCAACCCAAAGCGTTCTTTGCACTTGCTGGCTTATCTCTGCTAACTCGCAGTGCACTAACCCTAGCTAGTCAAGTTGATGTAATAGTTGTTGCAGTCCCGGCTGACTATGTTGCAATTGCTGCGCAGGAACTAGATAGCGTAGACGCTGAAATTCACATTGTTGTTGGCGGGACTACTCGTCAAGAATCAGTTGCAGCGGCTTTGTTAGTTGTGCCAGCTGACATTGAATTGGTTTTAGTGCACGACGCAGCTCGGCCCCTTGTACCTGAATCAGTGATTGTGCAAGTAATTGGCGAGTTAGTTGATGGTGCCGAGGCCGTTGTGCCGGTGCTGCCAGTTGTTGACACCATCAAACGCGTGGATAGCAATGGTGATGTGGTTGCAACAGTCGATCGCAATTCACTGCGCCGAGTGCAAACTCCACAAGGCTTCACGATGGAGCTGCTTACCGAAGCGTTTGCTAATTCAAAGCATGTCGCCACTGACGAGGCAGGTCTAGTCGAAAAACTTGGTCTGGCAATTCGCACAGTGCCCGGCAGCGAGCGGGCTTTTAAAATAACAACACCTGATGATGTTGTATTCGCATTGTCATTACTAGGGGAGGCATGATGACCGAACTACGAGTTGGAAACGGCGTTGATGTTCACCAATTAGAAGCTGGCCGCCCAATGTTTCTTGGCGGTCTTGCTTGGCCAGAAGAAACAAGTGGATGTGCGGGTCATTCTGATGGCGATGTTATGGCTCATGCAATCTGCGACGCGTTACTTTCGGCTGCTGGTCTTGGCGATCTGGGTAGCGTCTTTGGAGTGGACGATCCCAAGTACCGCGGCGCATCTGGAACAACCTTGTTACAAGAAGTTGCTCGGCTGATTTCAGGTCACGGTTGGATCATTACTAACATCAGTGTTCAAGTAATTGCTAACTCGCCCAAAATTGGCAAACGCCGCGAAGAGGTGCAGACAGCACTTTCAAATGCACTGGGTGGCGTTCCAGTTTCCGCGGCTGGGACCACTTCAGATGGGCTTGGCCTTACTGGCAGGGGCGAGGGCGTTGCTGCCTTTGCCACAGCATTACTAGAACGCCCTTAATTTTGAGTAATCTTGACCATATGCGTCTATACGACACCGCTAGCCGGACACTTCGAGACTTCACACCGCTGACTCCTGGTCATGTGTCGATGTATGTATGTGGCGCTACGGTGCAGGCAGCTCCACATGTTGGACACATTCGCTCGGGGGTGGCTTTCGACGTGTTAGCTCGCTGGCTGCGCTTCAGCGGCTACGAGGTCACATTGGTGCGCAACGTAACCGATATTGACGACAAGATTTTGGCAAAGGCTGAAACTGAAAACCGACCTTGGTGGGCAGTTGCCACACATTATGAGCGCGAATTCCAAAACGCTTACGCAATCTTGGGTTGCACCCCACCAGCAGCTGAGCCCCGTGCAACTGGACACATCACCCAAATGATTACTTTGATGCAAAAGTTAATCGAACGTGGCCATGCGTATGCCGCCGATGGAGATGTCTACTTCGATGTTCGCTCGTTCGCCGAGTATGGCAATCTTTCTGGTCAGCGCATTGACGACCTTTTACCCGCTGGCGATACTGCTGGCGATACGCGGAAGAAAGATCCGCGAGATTTCGCATTATGGAAATCGGCAAAACCAGGTGAACCGTCTTGGCCAACTCCTTGGGGTGAAGGTCGACCAGGTTGGCATCTGGAGTGCTCAGCAATGGCGCAGGCGTATCTCGGTAAAGCATTCGACATTCACGGTGGCGGCCTTGACCTGGTGTTCCCACACCACGAAAACGAAGTTGCACAATCGAAAGCTGCTGGGTCAGATTTTGCCAACTTCTGGTTACACAACGCATGGGTAACCACCTCTGGCGAAAAGATGAGCAAGTCACTGGGTAACTCACTGCTAGTAACTGAAGTTGTTAAGCGAGTCCGTCCAATTGAACTTCGTTGGTATTTAGCTAGTGCGCATTACCGCAGCAACCTTGAATTCTCAGACGCTGCGCTAAGCGAAGCAGCTGTGGCATTTAGCCGTATTGAGAATTTCGTCCAAAGAGCAACGGACCTAGCTGGCGTTATTGATTTGCCTGCACAGGTCGTTCCAGCTTTCGCTAGCGCCCTAAACGATGACTTGAATGTGCCAGCGGCTTTGGCTGTGTTGCAGAACTCAGTTACCGCAGGTAACACTGCATTAGCGGCAAAGGAAACAGGTGCTGTTAAGTCTGCGCTTATTGAAGTACGCGCAATGCTGGATGTTCTGGGAGTTGACCCACTGAACGTAACTTGGACAAGTGGGGCAAACGATGATTCACTTACCGAGATAGCTGATGCATTAATTCAGGCGCGTATTGCGGCTCGAACTACAGCGAAAGCTGAAAAAGATTTTGCGACTGCTGATGCAATTCGAGATGAATTGAAAAACATTGGCGTTGTTTTAGAAGATGGCGCCGATGGCGTGCGCTGGAATGTGGAGCGATAATGGCCGGCAATTCCAAGCGCAAGGGCGCAATTCGTAAGAGCAGTAAAGGACCACTCATTGGTTCGGGTGGGCGCGGTAAGCAGCGTCTAGAAGGTCGCGGTCCAACTCCTAGGGCGGAAGAGCGCACCAAGCACCCAGCAGCAAAGCGTAAGCGTTCTGCTGAGCGGGCTGCAGCCAAAGGTGCAACTGGTCGTGGTGTTGGCAAAGGCGTTAGTCGCCCCCGCGATCGCGATGGCATCGAGTGGGTAGCTGGACGCAACTCTGTCCTTGAATGTTTGCGCGCTGAAATTCCTGCTTCAGCGCTTTATGTGCAGCAGTATGTTGAAACTGACGATCGTCTTAAAGAAATTCTTTTACTCGCTAATCAGCAGGGCATGAGTTTGCTGGAATCACCTCGGGGCGAACTTGATCGCATGACAGATGGCGCAGTTCATCAGGGTGTTGCGCTGCGAATCCCAGCTTATGCTTACGCGGAACCTGAAGATATTTTTGATGATGCGATTGAGAATAAAGTGCAGCCGTTTATTGTTGCTCTTGATGGGGTGACAGATCCGCGCAACCTTGGTGCGGTAATTCGCTCAGCGGCTGCCTTTGGCGCAGACGGGGTTGTTGTTCCAGAGCGTCGCGCTGCCGGCATGACGGCATCTGCATGGAAAACTTCCGCAGGCGCGGCATCTCGTGTTCCAGTTGCTCGAGCTACAAACCTAACTCGCACACTCATTGCCTACCGCAAGGCCGGCTGTTCAATTATCGGCCTTGACGCTGATGGCGATATCGAGTTGAGTGATTTTCCAGCAAATATTGCTACTGGTCCAATCGTGCTTGTAGTTGGTGGCGAAGCAACTGGAATGTCACGTTTAGTGCGCGAATCTTGCGACAGCATTATTTCAATTCCAATGTTTGATGAGACTGAATCACTTAATGCTGGTGTAGCCGCGGGAATCGCACTTTACGAAATTGCGCGTCTGCGTCAGCCTTAATTAATATCCATGTCGATGGTCTCTTCTGGGAAAAGTACAGCGCTAGTTGTTACCCCAGAGTCATCATCGGTACTGGGCGCACCAATTATGGCTTTTTCATCTGGCCGGTTTTTCAAAACTGTTTCTGCGTAGTCGGTTGCGGCAATGTCGCGCCCAACATCAAAACCAGCCTCTTCACTCATGTACCAACGGTGTTGCAAAAATTCGTGGTAAATCTGGGCCGGCTCTAACTTTCCGCGTATCGGTTTTGGGATGAGCGACATAACCCGCTCGAATGCAACAGTTACCCACATGTGTGCAGAGATTTGTTCGTCTTCAACTGAGATGTTGTGCTCAAGTCGGAACTGGTCTAGGTCGTTTAGGAGCCGTCTGGCTTGATTCTCTTCAACGTCTAATCCGGTTAGTCGAATTAGACGCCTGGCATGGTGGCCAGCATCAACAACTTTTGGTTTCATAATTATCCGAAGTTCGGAATCACTTGGATGTGTTGATGTGGTTGAAATCATTTCGGCCACATCAAAACCTAAATTGTTTAATTCTTGAATTCGCTCGTCTAACTTGAAGCGTTCAGAAGATTTCATCATTACTGGTTCAGTAACTAGGTTCCAAAGACGGTTGTATCTGGTTTTTACTTCTTCACCTGTGCTGAACGGATCGATACTCTCATGCAGTAAATCAGCTGCCGCGAGATCCATAAATTCTCCAGTCACATTTGTGACTGCCAAATCAATGTCGTAGTTTCTTTGTCCATCGGAGAGTTGTTTGTGGATATCGCCTGTTTCAGCATCGACAAGGTAGGCGGCAAATGCTCCGGCATCACGGCGGAACAAAGTATTAGAAAGTGAGCAGTCACCCCAGGAGAAACCATTCAAGTGCAACTGCACAAGTAATAGGGCCAGTGCGTCAAGCAACCTTGTTGCGGTTTCACCGCTCAAGGTTGATGAGAACAGGGCCCGGTACGGCAAGGAGTATTCCAGATGCCGAGTCATCAGCACAGATTTCAGTTCGTTATCCGCTGAGTCAATCCGCCCAGAAATAATGCCTATGGGCTCCACAGATGGGATGCCTAGTTCATTGATGGTGTGCAAAAGATCGTATTCAAGTTGCGCAATCGGCTGCTCGGTTTCTTTGAGCGCGTAGACAACTCCATGCAGGCGAATAAACCGCACGATGTGCCGGCTGATCCCTTTAGGTAAGGCGACTGTTGATTCTTCTGGCCAGTCTTCGAGTGGTGTTTGCCATGGAAGAAAAAGTAGATCTGGTTCAGCGAGCGCGCCCACTACTTGAAGTCCCACAAAATCAACCCCTTAAGAAAAGTGTAGAGGGGTCCGTGCCGAAGCACGAACCCCTCTTTTAAAACTTGATTGATTTAGTTGATGTAACTCAAACCAGTTGCAATGCTGAATGCGTGCACATTTTCTGGGTTAAGCGCAACACGAACAGTTTCACCACGCTGGGTAGCAATGCGACCGTCTGCGCGAACTGTGATCATCTTGGTTTCACCATTGGCATCTGTTACTTCACCGTAGATGTATGCATCGGCGCCAAGAAGTTCAACAAGATCGACAAGCATTTCAAAGCCGTCGTTGCTTAGATGCAGATCTTCTGGACGCAGACCCAAAGTTAGCGTTGATGAACCTTCAGCTGATGCTTTACGCAAAATATCCTGTGACAATGCCACGTGATAACCATTAAGGGTTGCACCGCTTCCATCGGTGTTTACGTCAACAAGGTTCATGGCAGGTGAGCCAATGAAGCCGGCAACGAATGCGTTGCGTGGCTTGTCGTAAAGATTCTGTGGTGTATCTACCTGCTGCAACAGACCATCTTTCATAACCGCAACGCGGTCGCCCATTGTCATAGCTTCAGTCTGATCGTGGGTCACGTAAACAGTGGTAACACCAAGGCGACGCTGCAATGAAGCGATCTGGGTACGAGTCTGAACACGAAGTTTCGCATCCAAGTTTGATAGCGGTTCGTCCATTAGGAACACCTGTGGGTTACGAACGATTGCGCGACCCATGGCAACGCGCTGACGCTGACCACCGGAAAGTGCCTTTGGCTTGCGCTCTAGGTACGGAGTTAGGTCAAGAATTTTGGCAGCTTCAGCAACACGAGTTGCAATCTCAGTTTTATTCACGCCAGCGATTTTCAAACCAAAGCCCATGTTCTCAGCAACGGTCATGTGCGGGTAGAGCGCGTAGTTCTGGAACACCATCGCGATATCACGATCTTTTGGTGCAACGTTGGTGACATCTCGGTCGCCAATCCAAACACGGCCTTCATTGATTTCTTCAAGACCAGCAAGCATGCGAAGTGATGTGGTCTTACCGCAACCTGAAGGGCCGACGAGAACAAGGAATTCTCCATCTGCGATTTCAAGTTCGAGTTGGTCTACTGCAGGAACAGTGCCACCCGGGTAAATGCGAGTTGCTAGGTCAAAGCGGACAGTCGCCATTATGTTTCTCCTCCACCGACAGGTACGTGTCGGACGATCCGTTGTAAAGGTCTGTAGCGATTAACTACAGGTGTTGCAGGTGCAACCTCTCAATTGTGCCATGAACTTACCATTTGGCCTAGTGCTTTACCGAACTCGTTATCTGACCCCAATTTTGGGATTTCGGCAATAATTTTCTAGACTGTGTGAGCGTGGTTATGACTGCTTAGCTTTTGTAACCCGATGCCGGCGTGGCGCAATTGGTAGCGCACCTGTCTTGTAAACAGGGGGTTAGGGGTTCAAGTCCCCTCGCTGGCCCTCG